>DASZWE010000411.1:0-14467 GCA_035546735.1 Puia sp. | reverse complement strand
TTGCCGGGATCTTGTTGAATAGAGTCATTAAATATCACCTCTGGATAACCGCCGAAATTTATGTATTGAATAAAATGTTCGTTGAGTGTTTGCCAGTCTTCGGTGGATTCAAATATGGTTCCGGTTTCTATTAAAATGGATAATTTGGGCGTAATCAAATAGGATAAATCCTTAAGGTGTAGGTATTCCGCAAACAAAAGAGACGGAAGCATAAACTCAGTGAATCTACCTGCTCCGGATTCATTACTTTTTAATTTTAATGCTGCTGCAGCGGAGCCAGATACTATAAAACGATTAGAAGAGGGATAAAAGTCCACCATGGATTTCAAATGGACCTCCCAATTCTTTAGATATTGTATCTCATCAAAAATAATATAGAATTCTTTGCCTGTTTCATCATTCAATGCTTTTTGGCAAAGGCGGAATAATTCGTCCAAAGGCATGTTGCTATATATAGGAGCATCGATGCTTAAAAAACAAATCTTCTTTGGGCTTGTTCCTGTGTCGATTAAACGTTGGATTAGTTGAAATAACATAACCGTTTTGCCAGCGCGTCGTGGCCCCATTAGCACAATTGCACGCTTAATGTTAACCTGCATTGCCAGGCTGGCAAAAGGATTAAAATATAGCCGGAGTTTAAGGTCTCGAAAGTCAGATGGTATTTGATTGCTGTCCCACCAAGGGTTTTCCAATCGAATACGTCGGATAATCTGATCTTCAGCAAATGAACGTATTTTTGCCATTAAATCTATTTAGTTAATGCTATATCGCAAAATTATGGAAAATAAGCGTAAATAAATACGCTTAAAGTGTTAATTGGCTGCAAATTGTTGATAATGAGCCCAATAAGCGGCAGAAATAAGACAAAAATGGCCGACAGAAATAGCCGGCCATAGCAAAAATGTTGCGGTTAAATCAGATGTTGTTTGTTTGCCGTCTATCCCATCCGGGGCGTCCGCCGGGGCCATCGCGACCGTCGCGACCAAAGCCATGCTTGTGTGACATCTCTTCGAATTTGCTGAACTGTTCGGGTGTGAGGACGGATTTGAAGACATCCTTACGCCGGGCCATCAGTCCTTTCATCTGCTCCATTTTTTCCTGGGGCAGCAGGTTATCATTATCGTGGATCGCTTTTATCTGTGTGTGCAGATCGGCCTGGCCTGCTTTGATCTTTGCTACCTGGTCATCGCTGAGACCCAGGTGGAGCTTTAGTCTTTCCATATGTGCGGCTTCGGCCACCTGTCTGTTCTCTTCCGCCATTTTCTTACGACGTGCCTGCTGGTCCTTTTGCTGAGGGGTCAGGAGCGCCTCCGTTTTGCTGCGCTTGTCTTTCTGCAGGGCTATGAGGTCTGCCTTGTATTCTTTCAACGTAATATTATCTTTTTTGAAAAGCTCGGCTGACTTGTCGTGATATTCCTTGTTGATGGCCATCAGCTGACGACGTTGTTCAGGTGTGTAATGGATGCCTTCATGGCCGTGGCCAAAGCGGCTATGGTCTCTATCGGCGAAGCCATGTCTGTCTTGACCTTTGCGAGGGCCCCAATGATGCATGCTACGATGGGTAGAGTCAGTGCTGTTGCCGGTGGACTGGGCGTGGACGAGCCCACAGGTCAGCAGGATCCCTGTCAGGAGCAGGGAGTTTTTGAGGAGTTTTTGGGATTTTGAATTCATAATATGCGTTTTCAGTATAAGACACGCATATGGGGGGAATGTTTAACCCTTCGGGGGAGTAAATACCGTGAAAATGAGGCTATTTACCGATAGCGGGGCCTTTGAAGGGAATTAATTAAGCCGGAGCTGCTTTTTTATTTTGTTGACGAAGTAGGTGGATACGCCTATTAAATTGGCAATCTTGGTGACGGAAAGTTCACTCTTTTCCAGGAGCGACCGCGTTAATCTTTCGCGCTCCTCTTTTTGACCAGTTTTCAATCCCTCCTCTCTGGCTTCCTGCTGCAGATATTCTATAATACCCATGTTATAGTTTTTGTGATCGAGGTGTTCGACCTGCTGTGTAAAATTAAGATTCAATGTTGCATCTTCCAAATGAATATAATTATCCAAAAATGCAAAGATTGCCCTGACTTTATTTGCCGGTATGTTCTTTTGCAATAATTGCCTGGCAATCAGTAATTTCTTCTCCTGCAAAAATTGCTCTGGTACTGTCCCTTTCAATAGAGCGGTCCTTGCTGCCATCAATACGATCGCAAAGGGATTGTCCAAATACCATAGGCCTTCCTCGGAATAGTCAAGGATTGACAATGTATGATACCTATATATTAAACTGGTGCCCCCGCAACTATACTCATATCGATTTGGCATTGTTTGCCCATGCCGGCCTGTAAATATGGCGACAGCGGACACGGGTTTATGATATTTGTCGAGAATACGATAGAAATACCGGAACATACGCTCTGCGAACCCCTCTTTTTTTGATGTATCGCCTTGTATCTCGACATGTATAAGTATCCACTCTTCTTTTCCGTCCCGGGTATACACTTTCACCAGTTTGTCTGCAATTCGGGTATCTGCTGGTTTATCTGCCTCTGGACATATTTTCGCCAGTTCTTTGTCCAGGAATTCAAAACCTCTATGCAGATCATATTCTTTATCCGCATAGGAGAAAAGAAAGCGCAGCAGGTCGTCAAATACTTCCTCCAGTATCGTCTTCCACAAAATATCATTTCTCCTGCGCAACATAGGTAAGGTACAGACTGAAAAAGGTCGATCAGTCAGCCTGCAAATGTACATTATGCTAACAGGCAGATGCAAACAACTTTATTTGCCTTAAACCAGTTTAAGGCCCCGTAAAAAAGATTTGGAAGGAATAATTAAAAAGACTATCAATGATCCTTGTTCGCCAGCTGTCCGCAGGCGGCATCGATGTCCTTCCCACGGCTGCGACGCAGGCGGGCATTGACCCTGTTCTTCTCCAGATGGGTCATGAACTTATCGATGGTGTCGTCATCCGGCTTGGAGAAAAGCGCCGCCTCGATGGGGTTGTATTCAATGATATTCACGAGGTCGGCCGGCACCTGGCGATAGATCTTTATCAGCTCGTCCGCATCCTGGCGGCTGTCATTGAAATCCTTAAAGAGGATATATTCGAAAGTGATCTCGTTCCCCGTCTGCTGATAGAAGTGATTCAATGCCTCCACGAGCGCCTTTATATTATTGGTCTCATTGATGGGCATGATCTCATTACGCTTAATATCATTGGCGGCATGCAGGGAAAGGGCCAATTTGAACTTCACCTTGTCGTCACCCAGCTGATGGATCATTTTGGCGACGCCAGCTGTGCTGACGGTGATACGGCGGGGACTCATGCCAAGCCCATCGGGGGCCGTGATACGCTCGATGGCCTTTAAAACATTACGATAGTTCAGCAGGGGCTCACCCATACCCATGAAGACGATGTTGGAGAGCTTCTTTTCATAGACACGTTCCGACTGCTGATTGATCAGCACTACTTCATCATATATCTCATCGTAATCCAGATTGCGGCGCCGCTGCATATATCCCGTAGCACAGAACTTGCAGCTGAGGGAGCAGCCTATCTGGGAGGAGACGCAGGCTGTCTTCCGCTCGTCCGTGGGTATCAGCACTCCTTCCACGAGGTGATTGTCGAAAGTGCGGAAGCGGCTTTTAATGGTGCCGTCAGCGGAATATTGGGTAGTGTCGACAGTGAGCGCGGGGAAGGCGAAATTGTCCTCCAGCAGCTGGCGGAGGTCCTTGCTGAGATTGGTCATGGACTGGAAGCCCGTGGCATGTTTTTGCCAGATCCATTCATAGACCTGGCGGGCCCTGAACTTCTTTTCTCCAAGGCTTTCAAAATATTGTTCTAACTCATTGAGAGTCAGGTGTCGTATGTTCTTCTTTTTCTCCACTGTCGGTGTCATCGGACTGCAAAGGTACGACGGGCGGATCAATTCCTATAATCCAGCGCCGGCTGGCGATCGCCCAGCAGGGGGATGTATTTGAAATCCTGTCCTCGATCCTTCTGAAACTCTTCTTTTGCCTCCCTGACCAGGGCGGGCTGTGTCAGCAGATCGATGCCCATCAGGGTCATGGTCCCCGCGGCGACCATCATTCCTTTTATACCGATCTCGGTGCCGCCGGCGGCCACGGCCTGCCAGCTATGCGGGGGTGTGCCGGCTACCCAGGTAGCGGCGCCCATACCAACGGTAGGGACATTCCAGCTGACATCTCCCACGTCGGAAGAGGCCGGACCTTTTTCGATGGTGGGGGACAGGGGTAAGACCTGACCTACGGATGCGATCGGGGGGGCCACATATTTAAAGGTAGCCTGGATCTTTTTGGCAAAGGCTGTCTCTTCGGGCGTATAGGTCACTCCGCCTACCTTTTCCAGGTCCTTTTGCATGGCCACCGAAAGGGCCTTGTTGGGGAGTATATCGTAATCCCCGTCGATGATCTCATAATCCATGGTGGTGCCGGTGCCTAATGCGGCGCCTTGCCCTGCTTTTACCACGCGATCGAATAGCTGGCGAACGACGTCGCGGTCGTAATGACGTACGAAATAATAAGACTCGGCGAAATCAGGGACCACGTTCGGCGCCTTGCCGCCCTGCGTAATGACATAATGAATGCGTGCGTCGGAAGGAATATGTTCGCGCATCATATTGACCATGTAATCCATGCTTTCCACGGCGTCCAGGGCGGAACGCCCTTTGTCAGGGGCGGCGGCGGCGTGAGCGGACAGGCCATGGAAGCGGAATTTGGCAGATATCAACGCCAGTGAGTTGGAATAGGCGACGGCGTTGTCGTCGGCGGGATGCCAGTGGATGACCACATCCACATCCTTGAACAGTCCTGCCCGGACCATATATACTTTTCCGGCGCCGCCCTCTTCCGCGGGTGTTCCATAGAGGCGGATGGTGCCGGGAAGATGATATTGTTCCATGATCTTTTTCAGCTCGACGGCGGTGGCGACCGAGGCCGTACCAAACAGGTGATGACCGCAGGCGTGACCGGCTACGCCGCCTATCGGCTTTTTCTCCGGAATGGAGTCCTGGGAGAGGCCTGGCAGGGCGTCGAATTCCGCCAGTATCCCGATGACCGGAGCCCCGCTGCCGTAGGTAGCTACAAAGGCGGTAGGCATGCCTGCCACACCGGCCTGTACGGTAAAACCATTGTCTGTCAGCGTCTTTTGATGCAGGGCTGAGCTTCGGGTCTCCTTATAGCCCAGTTCGGCAAATCCCCAGATCTGCAGGGCGATGTGTTTGTATTGCTCGCGCCGGGACTGGAGATCGTCCAGCGCTTGGTTCTTGTATTTATCGATGGTGACAGTATTGATCTGGGCGAGGATGGATGGTAGGGGGGCGAAGAAAAGAAAAAAGAGGCCGATGACTGGCCGGCTAAGTCGTCTCATGTGCAGTAGTTTTATACTACAATATAAGGAAAATCGCGGGTGCGTGGCTACTATTCATCAACCTATTTTGCGACTTTTGGTTTCACGGTATTGCTTCAGCATCAGGTCAAGTATCTTCTCTTCTTCCAGTTAACAGAATTTTGCAATAAGGAACAGATCTTTTACGATGAAGTGATCGACGTTCGTCATGAGCTCGTTGAACCGGTCGACCTTCTTTCCAAGATCGGTAGCTACTTTTGTCTTGGGTATATATTTGAAGATGTCGTTGAACACTTCGATCTTGCCGGCTTCAACCATCGGCTTGACGAGTTCATAACGAGGATCCCGATTGGTCATAACAAAGAAAAGGTTTTATATAATTTCAAATAATGCTCCTCCTAACTACTCTTTCGAAAAGTGAAAACTTTACTTTTTTTTCCTGCCGGATGCTCTGTATCGAACTACCGTATTTATAGGGCGGTTAATTTTTGTCTGACACGATTCTCAAAAACGAACCACGGGTTCGTTGCCCGAAGGGCCGTTCATCAGACTTTCAAAGGAATGGATTTATTTTTTGATTTCAGCCGATTGAGGACGATGAGTTATTTTTTAAACCGCAATTCGGGAGTGGCTTGTGGACGATTTTTCGCTTATACATTACCGGTGCATATCTTAAAAATAACTTTTTACGGCTTTTCCACTACCTTTCTTTTACCTGAAAAATCCTGGTCTTTCCGGCTGCCTGATCCGTATGCGCGTTTTTTCAACATCTACATATTCTTTTTTTCCTATCCGACTGGCCATGATCGCCTGAAATGTAGGTGCAGCCATCATTTCGTACCCGTAAAGATACTAATATATTTAGCAATTCAATGCTAAATTCGTTGTCAATACAAAATCATTTTTCAACACAAGACCTTACGATGTACCTCTGCAAGACCTTTTTCAGCCTTAAATATGGAACTTATGCTACAGAAGAATTGGTTCGGGCGGCCGTGGATGCCGGCGCTAACTCGTTGGCATTGACCAATATCAACTCTACCTGTGACGCCTGGGACTTCGTGCAGTTCTGTCAGCAGCAGCGCATCAAGCCCATCCTGGGAGTAGAGATACGGAACGGACGCCGGCACCTGTATACATTACTCGCGGCCAACAATAACGGCTTTCGCTGGGTCAATGAATTCCTTTCAGAGCATATGCTGGAAAAAAAGGATTTTCCTTTTTTTCCCGAAGCCTCACCGGATGTCTTTGTCATTTATCCCCTGGATAGAAAAGATCCAGCCGACCTGCTGAAAAATGAGCTTATCGGAGTACTGCCGGAGGAAGCCAACAAATTGCTGAGGATGCCGGTGATGGCGCATACAGGCAAATGGGTCGTCCGGCAGCCCGTGACCTTTCAGAATAAAGTATATTATAACCTTCACCGGTTGTTGCGTGCAGTGGATCTGAATACTTTATTGACGAAGCTGCAGCCGGAGGACCTGGCGGGGTCACGGGAATATTTCTTACCCCAGATGGATGTGCTGGCGGCATTCCGTAACTATCCTTTTATTATCACCAATACCTACCGGCTTTTTGAGGACTGTACGATCACGATGGACTTTGGCGCTGACAAGAATAAAAAGGTCTATAGCGCCAGCAGGGAAGATGACAGGATACTGCTGGAAAAGCTGGCGCGTGAGGGATGCCATATGCGTTATGGCCTTAATAAGTGCGCCCGGGAAAGGCTCAATAAAGAATTGCGGATCATCGACCAGATGGGGTTCACAGCGTATTTCCTCATTACCTGGGATATGATACGGTATGCCCAAAGCAGGGGCTTTTATCATGTGGGTCGGGGCAGCGGCGCCAATTCCGTAGTGGCGTACTGTCTGAAGATAACGGATGTAGATCCTATCGAGCTGGACCTGTACTTCGAACGATTTCTCAATCCCCATCGCACCAGCCCGCCTGATTTTGATATCGACTTCTCTTACCGCGAGCGGGACGAGATCATCGATTATATGATGAAGCGTTATGGAAAGAGCCACGCGGCCCTGCTGGGCATGTATTCCACCTTTCAATACAATGCCACTATCCGCGAGCTGGGAAAAGTATTTGGCCTGCCCAAGGAAGAGATCGACGGACTGGCGGAAAGAGGTAGCTACAATACCAGCGACAAGATACACCGGGCGATACTCCAATACGGCAAGCTGCTGAAGGACTTCCCCGTTACCCTGAGCATTCATCCGGGCGGTATCCTGATCTCGGAAGAAACCATTTCCTCCTACGTGACGGTGCACATGCCTCCAAAAGGTTTTCCGACCACCATGATGGATATGTTCGTGGCGGAAAACATAGGTCTGCACAAATTGGATGTACTGAGCCAGCGTGGCCTTGGACATATAAAAGAATGCGTGGAGCTGGTAAAGGCCAACAGAGCGGTGGATATCGACATCCATGCAGTAGAAAAATTCAAAAGAGATCCTTTGATAAAAGAGCAGCTGCGAAAGGGCGATACCATCGGCTGTTTCTATATCGAAAGCCCCGCCATGCGGCAATTGATCAGGAAGCTGCGTTGTGACAATTATGAGACGCTGGTGGCCGCCAGCTCGATCATCCGGCCGGGAGTGGGACGCAGCGGCATGATGGCGCAGTATATATACAGATACAATAATCCGGACAAGTTTGAATACCCCCATCCCAAACTGAAAGAGGTGCTGGGCTCTACCTATGGGGTGATGATCTACCAGGAGCAGGTGATACAGGTGGCGCATGAATGGGCCGGTCTGGACATGGCGGATGCAGACCTCTTACGGCGGGCCATCAATCCAAAGTACCGGGGGAAGGGCCACCTGCCTAAGTTGAAGGAGAAGTTCTATGCCAATTGTGCTGCATCTGACTATCCGGTGACGGTGGTGGAAGATGTCTGGCGGCAGATAGAGAGCTTTGCGGAGTACAGCTTTTGTAAGGCGCATTCGGCAAGCTACGCAGTGGAGAGCTATCAGAGTCTGTATCTAAAAACTTACTATCCTATGGAATTTGCCGTGGCGGTTATCAACAATTTTGGAGGTTTTTACAGCCGGGAGCTGTATTTCTATGAACTGATGAAGGCGGGTGCAACTGTGCATCGCCCATGTGTGAATAACAGTGATTATTTTACCAACCTCCGGGGTGAGGATGCTTATGTAGGTTTTGTACATATCAAGGGGCTTGAACAGGGGACGGCGGAGCGGATACTGCGTGAACGGCTTCAAGGGGGGACTTATATATCTGTCGGAGATTTTATTGAAAGGAGTGGAGTATCACCCGAGCAATTGGAATTACTGATACGGGTGAACGCCCTGCGTTTTACAGGGCGGACGAAGAAGGAACTTTTGTGGGAGGGAGACTTTATACGTCAGAGGATCCGGGGGCGGACACATGGACAGGCTTTTCAACCATTGTTCAAGACGGCGCCCTTGTCCTTTACGCTGCCCGTATTACCGAGCTATCCGTTGGAGGATGTGTACGATGATATAGAGCTGTTGGGTTTCCCTGTATGCGATCCGTTCACCCTGGTGGATGACGACCCATCGCGCTATCTGGCTGCCCGGGATCTTTCCACTCATCCGGGCCAGACTATCACGGTGATGGGATATCATGTCACGCACAAGCCGGTGCGTACCATCAAGGACGAGACAATGAGCTTTGGGACTTTTTTGGATGTGAACAAGGATTGGATCGACACGGTGCATTTTCCCCAGGTGCATGCGGCCTATCCGCCGAGGGCAGGGTTTTATAAGATCACCGGCAAGGTGGTGGAGGAGTTCGGGGTGTATAGTATCGAGGTGGTGAAAATGGAAAAAGTGGGGATAAGAAAAAGGGGCGGCGGACATTAGAAAAGATGTATATGTGAGGTTTTTTAACTCCAAAAAGGGTATCTAAAAACTAACTATCGCGGTCCGGGTTACTAAATATTTTAGTCTTTGTTGCACCATTATCCCGACTGCCTTAGTCCTGTATTAAGACTTTCTTAGTTCAATAATATGACTGAATTACTCGTTCCATGCGACTAAAAAAGTAACTCGTTTGGAGTTTTTGCTGGACGTATTTGGATATTTTATTCCTTTATATAATTATGAACCGTGATCCTCGTTACTCTGTCCTACTGAGTATGTATGAAAAAGGGCACATCAAATCTTTGTTTGACATCTTTAAGTATGTCCCGAAGACACGTGTGGGGTTGGATATTGGAATGAGAGTGGACAGGCTGAATAAATTCCTGAAAAAAGTAGAGACGTTCACGCTGAAAGATATAGAAAGCATCGCGGTTTTATGTGACCTGGACCTCGATGTCGCGATGGAACTGTGGCGAAAAGAATACAGACAGCAAAAAGAAATGCGGAAGAAAGTGAAAGTAACTTTAGAGATCAAAAAGTAAGGTTGTTCTAGCGCCTGATTTCCATAACCATTGCCGGACCTGTCCTATTTATCTCTGAATGCGGCATGCACCGCGGATCCCTTGGCAACCTTCGTTCCTGTAAAGCCATCTCAGTAATTCGAGATGGCTTTTACTTTCGGCGCCCCGGACAGACGAACTGTAGGGACATTCGTCCAAAAAACTTTTTCGACCACATTTATTGCCTTACGGCCGAAGTACTAAAAAAATTAGTATTCGTGCTACTTTTATTTTTCAAGCGCAATACTTATGTACCTCAACTGCAAGACATATTTCAGCTTTCGCTACGGAACATATTCGACGGAAGAATTAGTCAGTGAAGGGGCAGAGAAAGGAGCACGGGCAATGGCGCTGACCAACATCAATACCACCTGTGATGCATGGGATTTTGTGCAATACTGCCGGGAGAAGCATATAAAGCCTGTTTTGGGGGCTGAGGTACGTAACGGCCATCGGCTGCTGTATATTCTTTTGGCAAGGAATAACCAGGGATTCCGGTGGATCAATGAATTTATTTCGGGGCATATGCTTGAAAAAAAAGATTTTCCGGACGTGGTACAGGGGGCATCTTTTTTTGATAGACCAGACGACGGATATGTCATCTATCCATTGGGCAGCCGTCTGCCGCAGGATTTGCTGGTCAATGAATACATCGGGGTGTTGCCGGGGGAGGTGGGAAAGCTGGTCCGATGGCCGGCGGGGCAATATGGCGATAAGCTGGTGGCGAGGGTGGCGGTGACATTTCAGAACAAGACCTATTACAATGTACACCGGCTGTTACGGGCAATCGATAAAAACGTGCTCCTTTCCAGGCTGCAGGCAGAAGAACTGGCCGGTGAGGATGAATATTTCAGATCGGCGGGAGAGATCATACAGGCGTTCCGGGAACACCCGTCCCTTATCCTGAACACGTACCGGCTGATGGATAGCTGTGATATCACGATGGAGTTCGGGAAGGACAAGAACAAGAAGGTGTTCAGCGCTTCGAAGGAGGACGACAGGGTGCTGCTGGAAAAGCTGGCCCGGGAGGGCTTCCTCGTGCGGTATGGGACGAATAAAAAGGCTGCAGACCGGTTGGCAAAGGAGCTGCGGATCATCGACGAAATGGGATTTAATGCTTACTTCCTCATCACGCTGGATATGATCCGTTATGCCCAAAGCAGGGGCTTTTATCATGTAGGCCGGGGGTCGGGAGCAAACTCGCTGGTAGCGTATTGTCTGCAGATCACGGATGTGGATCCCATCGGACTGGACCTTTATTTCGAACGTTTCCTGAATCCACAGCGGACGAGCCCGCCGGATTTCGATATCGACTTCTCCTACACCGACCGTGACGAAGTGATAGACTATTTGTTCAAACGCTATGGGAGGCAGCATGTGGCGCTGCTGGGCAGCTATTCAACCTTTCAGTACAATGCGATCATAAGAGAGCTGGGAAAGGTATTCGGGCTACCCAAGGAAGAGATCGACATGCTGGCGGAGAAAGGGTATTACAATGGGGATGCGCGGGGAGAGAATTTTATGAAAAAGAAAAAGGAGGCGGGCATCCAGCGGACGATACTGCAGTATGGCAAGCTGTTACAGAATTTCCCCAACCATATGAGCATACATGCCGGAGGCATACTCATCAGCGAGGAACCTTTGTCGACCTGGTGCGCCGTACATATGCCCCCGAAAGGTTTTGCAACGGCACAGCTGGATATGTTCGCAGCAGAAAATATCGGTCTGTTCAAGCTGGATGTGCTGAGCCAGCGAGGGCTGGGGCATATCAAGGAGTGTGTCCACTGGGTGCGCCGGAATAAGAAGATCGATATTAACATACATGAGGTGCAGAAATTCATGAGTGACCCACGGGTCAAGGCGCAGATCAGGAATGTAAATACCATCGGATGCTTTTATATCGAGAGTCCCGCGATGCGGCATCTGTTACAGAAATTGCATTGTGACGATTACAGGACGTTGGTAGCCGCCAGCTCGATCATCCGGCCGGGGGTTGGGAGGAGCGGGATGATGCAGCAATACATCTACCGGTTCCACCACCCTGACAAGTTCGAATACCTGCATCCCAAGCTGAAAGAGCTGCTGGAAGAGACCTATGGTGTGATGGTATACCAGGAGGACGTGCTGAAGGTAGCGCATTATTGGGCGGGCATGGATATGGCGGATGCGGATCTGCTGCGACGGGCCACGAGCACAAAATACCGGGGTAAGAAACATCTTGTCCAACTGAAGGAGCGATTCTTTTTGAACTGCAGGGACTTTGGATACCCGGAAGCGACTATTGAAGAAGTGTGGCGACAGATCGAAAGCTTTGCGGACTTTAGCTTTTGCAAGGCGCATTCCGCCAGCTTTGCCGTGGAGAGTTACCAGAGCCTGTATTTAAAGACGTATTTTCCCATGGAGTTTGCCGTAGCGGTGATCAACAACTTTGGCGGGTTCTATAGCCGGGAGCTGTATTTCTACGAACTGATGAAAACGGGAGCAAAAGTGCATCCGCCCTGTGTGAATAACAGCGATGCCTTTACGAATATCGACGGGGAGGATGCCTATGTAGGTTTTGTCCATATCAAGGGTCTGGACCAGTCGATCATTGACAGGATACTGGAAGAACGGGGTGTGGGAGGTCCATACCTGCACCTGACAGACTTTATTGAACGGACGGGTATCACGGCGGAGCCATTGGAGATACTTATTCGGGTGGGCGCCCTGCGCTGGACGGGAAGGAGTAAGAAGCAGCTGTTGTGGGAGGGGGATTTTGTACAAAAGACCAGCCGGGCATCGATACCTGCTCATCAGCCTTTATTTAAAGAGGCTCCTATGGTCCTGACGCTGCCTGAGCTTCCTGTGTATGAGCTGGATGATATCTACGATGAAGTAGAGTTATTAGGTTTTCCGGTGCGTGATCCTTTTGCGCTGGTAGACGATGACCCGTTGCGTTATCCGGTTGCACGGGACTTGTCGACGCATTTGGGCCGGACGGTCACGGTGCTGGCCTATCATATCACTCATAAGCCGGTGCGCACTGTCAAGGGGGAGACCATGAGCTTTGGGACTTTTTTGGATGTGAACAAGGATTGGATCGACACGGTGCATTTTCCCCAGGTGCATGCGGCCCATCCGCCGGGGGCGGGGTTTTATAAGATCACCGGCAAGGTGGTGGAGGAGTTCGGGGTGTATAGTATCGAGGTGGGGAAAATGGAAAAGGCGGGGATACGGCAGCGGACTTCCCGCCCCGGCGGGCGGTAGCCCGCGGGGCCGGCCAAAAAATGAAAAATTATGATCACATATGATAAACGGAATATCGCACATTTTGACCTGGATGCTTTTTTCGTGTCTGTCGAATGTTTAAAGAATTCCCGTCTGAAAGGGAAACCGTTGCTGGTGGGAGGGGCCGGCGACAGGGGGGTGGTGGCTGCCTGCAGCTATGAGGCCAGACGATTTGGTATCCACAGCGCCATGCCGATGAAGCTGGCCCGTCGTCTGTGCCCGGAAGCCATCGTCATCCGGGGGGATATGGAGTCCTACTCCAAACACTCGCATATTGTCACGGACATTATTCAAGACAATGTCCCATTGTTCGAAAAGGCCAGCATCGACGAGTTCTATATCGACCTTACGGGGATGGACAAGTTCTTTGGGTGCAGTCTCTTTACGCGGGAATTAAGGGATAGGGTATTGAAGGAAAGCGGGCTGCCTGTCTCGTATGGTCTTGCCAGCAACAAGCTCATCAGCAAGGTGGCGACGGGAGAGGTAAAACCCAACGGGCAGATCGAGATCCCCTTTGGAGAAGAGAAGAATTTTCTGGCGCCCCTGCCTGTCGCCAAGCTGCCGGGCATCGGGAAGGAGACGGCGTACAAGCTGGTCCGGCGGGGCGTGGAGACGATCCGGACACTTAGCGAGATACCCATTGAAATGATGGAGACGCTGTTGGGCAAGAATGGTATCGACCTCTGGCGAAAGGCCAATGGATTGGACGAGAGTCCGATCATACCTTACCGGGAACAGAAATCCATTTCTACCGAGCGGACCTTCGAGACAGATACGATCAATCTGAAGTTCCTCCATGCGGAACTGGTACGCATGACAGAGTCCATCGGATTCGAGCTACGCAAGCAGGACAAGCTGACGGGCTGTGTCACGGTGAAGCTGCGGTATTCGAACTTCGACACGGTGGTAAAACAAAAGACGATAGACTATACGGGCGCCGACCTGGTGCTGCTGCAGACGGCACAGGAGATATTCAACAAGCTGTATGACCGCCGCCTGCTGATACGGCTGCTGGGAATACGTTTCACCCGCCTGGTGCCGGGCAATTATCAGATCAAGCTGTATGAGGATACCCAGGAGATGATCAACCTGTACCAGTCGATAGACTCCATTAAACGACGTTATGGGGAAACCTCGCTGATGCGGGCGGTGGGAGTAAAAAATTGTTAACACATATCAAACAGGCCGTTAAAATTTGGTATCCGGATGGTTTACATATAGATTCGGTGTCCGGCGCACTCCGAACTGCCATATATATTTTATTGTATGCCTATTCTATCGATTATGCAACGAAATCTTATTTTTCTCCTGGGATCTATCCTCCTCTTAGTTTCGTGTAAGGATAAAAAGCCCGGTGATCCATCCATCACAACAACCATAAAGCTGGATAGCAGTTTGGGTATCGGTAACCATAT
>DASZWE010000410.1:0-15528 GCA_035546735.1 Puia sp. | reverse complement strand
GTGAGTTCTGGGCGGAGGGGGATCTGGGGGACATCGAGAACAGGTGTGCTTCTTCCAGTGCCCATATTTATGGCAAGAATAAGGTGTCGGCAGAATCTTTTACGGCGGGGGGCGGGGCTTATGCGCGCTACCCGGCGTTGCTGAAGCCAAGGGGGGACCGGTTTTTCACGGAAGGGATCAACAATACGCTGCTGCATGTTTTTATATCACAGCCCGACGACAGGATGCCGGGGATCAATGCGTGGTTTGGGACGGAGTTCAACCGGCATAATACGTGGTTCGATCAGCTGGATGTTTTTACTACTTACCTGAAGCGCTGCAATTTTATGTTACGGCAGGGGCGGTATGTGGCGGATGTGGCCTATTTTATCGGGGAGGATGCGCCGAAGATGACGGGTGTGCGCGATCCGGAGCTGCCGAAAGGATATTCTTACGACTTTATAAATGCGGAGGTGATCGAAAAGCGGTTGTTCATCAAGGATAGGCGATGGACGCTACCGAATGGATTGTCGTATAAGGTGCTGGTGCTGCCAAAGCTGAAGACGATGCGTCCGGAGCTGCTGCGGCGTTTGGATGAGCTGGTGCAGCAGGGGGGTGTGTTGCTGGGGCCTCCGCCGGAGCGTTCACCCAGTCTGGAGGATTATGGCGAGGCGGATGAGGAGGTGCGGACGCTGGCGGGTCTGCTATGGGGAGATATGGATGGGAAGGAGAACAACTGGCGTGTTGTGGGGAAGGGGATAGTGGCATATGGGATGGATCTGCAGGCGTTATTGAATAAAAGAGGCGTCGGGCCGGACTGCCGGATATCAGGGAGTGATAGTGTGCTGTTCCTGCATCGGACCACCGGGGCGGAAGATATTTATTTTATCAGCAATCAGTCGGGGCGCCGGGTGGTGGTGGATGCTGCTTTTCGGGTCAGGGGAAAGGCGCCTGAGCTTTGGGATCCTTTGCTGGGGAAGGTGCGGAAGCTGGCGGCCTATACGCAGGAGGGGGAGGTGACGAGGGTGCCGTTGCAGCTGGAGAGATATGGGAGCTGTTTTGTGGTGTTCAGGGCGGGGGCTGGTGGGGATATGGCGGAGACGACCAAGGGGGCAGGTGGGGATGTGACGGCGAATTTTCCGGCGCCCACCGTTGTTGTGGAGGTCAGGGGACCCTGGACCGTGCGGTTTGATAAGGCGTCACGGGGCCCTGTGACGCCCGTTGTCTTTGATGCGTTGACAGACTGGGCGATGTGCAGGGATACTGCTATCAAATATTATTCGGGCAAGGCTGTTTATAAAAACACGTTCCGGCTGGCTGAGACGGTTGCGCCTCTCTATCTTGATCTGGGGATGGTGCGGGTGATGGCAAAGGTGAAGGTCAACGGGGTGTATGTGGGTGGCGTATGGACGTCGCCGTATGTGGTGGATATCAGCGCGGCGGTGAAGAAGGGCGTCAATGTCGTGGAGGTGGAGGTCGTGAATACCTGGGTGAACCGGCTCATTGGGGACAGCCGGCTGCCGGAGGGAGAAAGGAGGACCTGGATGAATGTGAATCCCTATAACCCGGGGAGCGCGCTGGCGCCGTCGGGGCTGCTGGGGCCGGTGCGGGTGGTACGCGCCCTGTAGGCGGAGGGTGCCACATCGAACTCCTGCCTGAACTGCTGAGCAAAATATTTTGGGTTGTTGAAGCCTACGGTGTAGGCAATTTCAGAGATATTCATCTGGCTTTTTTCCAGGAGCTCGGCAGCTCTTTTCAACCGGAAATAACGGATGAACTCCACGGGCGTCCTTCCTGTAATAAGCAGCAGGCGTTTGTAAAAAGTGCTGCGGCTGGTGTTGAGCAAATGGCTCAATTCTTCCACGGAAAGATCGGGGTTGGTTATATTCTTTTCCAATTCGCGTAATACGGACTGGAGGAACTCGTCATCGGCAGATCGGATCTCTACGTGAGCGGGGCCGGCATCCACCTGGCGCTGGTAGATGTTCCTGATCGTCTCCTTGTATTCCAGCAGATTGCGGACGCGGGACTGCAGCACTTCGAAATTGAAGGGTTTGGCGATGAAGTCGCTGGCGCCTGTCTCCAGGCTTTTAAGCTGGGTGTGTTCTTCGGTGAGCGCCGTCAGTAGGATGACGGGTATCTGTTTTGTGCGCGGATCTGTCCTTATCTTCTTACAGAGCTCGATGCCATTCATGACGGGCATGCTGATATCGCTGACGACGAGGTCGGGGTGCAGGGAGAGGGCTTTTTTCCACCCATCGCGTCCGTCCGAGGCCTCGTGTATGGTGTAATTGGCTTTTAAATTATCTTTTAGATAGAACCGGAAGTCTTCATTGTCTTCCACGATGAGAACGGCTTTTTTCTTTTTGTTTGAAGCCATGGCCTGGGGGGGAGGAAGACTTGTCGCGGGGAGTTCAATTTCCTCGGCGGGCGTGGCGATGCTTTCGTCAATGGATATTCGCTTGCAGGGCAGCATGACGGTGAAGCAGCTGCCTTTGTTGAGCTCGCTCTCCACGGTGACGCGGCCGCGATGCATTTTTACGAATTCGAGGGTGATGGCCAGCCCGATGCCGCTGCCCTGGTTGAGGATGGAGTCGGGGATCCTGGTCTGGAAGAAGCGGTCGAAGATCCTTTCCTGCTGGTCGGCGGCGATACCGATGCCGGTGTCCCGGACTTTTATGTAAAGTTCCGCCTCCTCATCATTTAGATCGATGGTAGAGACCTCTACCCATACCTTTCCATTCACGGGGGTGAACTTGAATGCATTCGACAGCAGGTTGAACAGTATCCGTTCGAGCTTGTCATGATCGAAGGAGGTGTAGAGCGGGGAGATGGGGGAGGCTATGTAATTAAAGGAAATATGTTTTCTGTCCGCCAGGTCTACGAAGGACATGGACACATCTTTTATGAACTGGAGGATATTGCCGGCGCGGGCGTTCAGCTTCAGCTCGTTGGCTTCCATCTTTCGAAAGTCGAGCAGCTGGTTGACGAGATGGAGCAGGCGTCTGGCATTGCGGCGGATCATTTCATACTGTGGCACGTGCGTTTGTCTGCCGGGCTGTTCCAGCAGTTTCTCCACGGGGGCGAGGATCAGGGAAAGCGGCGTCCTTAGCTCGTGGCTCATGTTGGTGAGGAAGCGGATCTTCATTCTGTCGATCTCATGCATGTTGCGGGCGTTCTCCCGTTCCTGTTCGAGCGAGAAGCGCATTTGCGCCCGGCGGAGGACCATTTTCCTGGCGAAGTAGAGAAGGGCCAGGATGACCACGATATACAGTGCATAGGCCCAGCGTGTCTTCCAGAAGGGCGGGAGCACGTGGATCACCAGGGAAGCCTCGTTACTATTCCAGTTCCCGTCCTCATCGATGGCCCGGACCCTGAACGTATAAGATCCTGCGTCGAGGTTGGTGTAGGTGGCTTTACGCGCTTTTCCATCCGTGACGAGCCAGGTCTTGTCGAACCCGTCCAGCTTGTAGGCATATTTATCTTTTGTATGCTGAAAGAAGTCCAGGGAGGCAAATTCCAGGGAAAAGACATTGTCATTATGTCTTAGGGTGATCTGATGGGTACTGGACAGGGACTTTTCCAGGACGACGTGTCCGTTGACCGGCTTACCGGGACGCACGATCTTGTTGAAGAGCTGCAGATCGGTGAGCACGATGGGAGGAATGAAGTTGCGGTGCACGATGCGGGTGGGGTCGAAGATGTTGAGTCCGTTGTGTCCGCCCAGGAGCATGTTGCCGTCACTGAGGATCAAACCGGACTTTTCATTGAATTCCCTTCCCTGCAGACCGTCCGACTCGTAGAAATTATTAAAGATGGGGTGCAGGTTGCCGGGTGGGGCGGACCAGTCGCCGGAGAGACGGCTTACGCCATTCAGCGTGCTGACCCAGATGTCATGCTGCTTGTCCTCTATGATGCATTGGATGGTATTGTCGGGGAGACCGTTGTCTGACGTGAAGGATTGAAACCGGTGGCGGGCGGGGTCGAAGATATTGAGTCCTTCGCGGGTACCTACCCACATATATCCATGGCTGTCGCAGAGGAGATGGTTGACGTTGTCGGAGCTGAGGCCGTTGCTATCGCTGGAATAGTGGACAAAGCGTCCCGAACCCTTGTCCAGCACGTCGATGCCGTAGCCGGTGCCTATCCAAAGCTGATGGCGGCTGTCCTCGGTGATGCTGGATACGTAGTTGTTTTTTATGGAGCCGGGGATGCTGATATTATAATGGTAGAAAGCGCCCGTCTTTTTGTCGAGTCTGTCCATACCCTGTCCGAGGGTGCCGACCCAAAGGTCATTCCCGGCGTCGTCGTAGACGCACATCACCCTGTCATCGGCGAGGCTGGAAGGATTTTTCGGATCATGTCTGTAGTGGATGAACTTTTTCCCATCGAAGCAGTCCAGCCCTCCAAAATAGCAGCCTATCCACAGCTTGTCATTTTTGTCCATTTTAAGGCTAACGATAACGTTGTTCGACAGGCTGTTGGGTTGTGCCGGATCGTGCCGGAACTGACGGAATGTACCTTTGGTCCTGTCAAAATAGATCAGGCCTCCGCCATTGGTTGCTATCCAGACGTTGCCTTTTTTGTCTTCGGCAAAGCCGCTGATGTCGTCGAAAGGAAGGCTGGAGGTGTTGCCGGGCTGGCGTCTGTATTGGGGGAATTGGAACCGCTCCTGGTGGTAGTAGCTGATGGCGCTCTTGAACGTGCCTATCCAGATGGTGCCGGAGTAGTCCTGGTAGACGGTGCTGATGCTGTTGTCGGGAAGGCTTTTACGATCGTCTTCCACATGGGTGATGGTCTTTACGGAAAAATCTTTTTTGTTTACGATGTCCACGCCACCGTGGTCGGTTGCCATCCAGATGTCGCCGCGGGAGTCCTGGATAACATTCTGGATCACGTTGCTGCTCAATCGGGAGGGGCCGTTGTCCTGGGTCAGGTGTTTCAGTTCCCCTGTGAGGGGGGAATAATAAATAGCTCCTTTAAAGACTCCGTTGGAAGAAAGCCAGAGATCGTTGTCCCTGTCGATGAATATATGGCAGATGGACATGGGAGGCGTGACGGTCTGCTGGAGGATGGCCGTATTCAATACCACCTTATTCAGGCGGCCGTCTATTTTTTCCATTCTTCCATCCTCGTGTACTACCCAGCAATTGCCGTCGCCGTCTGCCCGGGCATTGCAAATGGGGGCGGGGCTGATAGAATGCATATCGCCTTCGTTGGGCTGGAAGGGGATGATCCGGCCGTCGGGCTGCTGGTGGTAAACGCCTTTGTCCTTGTAAATGAACCAATAATCGCCCCGCCAGGCAACGATGTTCAGTAACCAGCTATCGGGGAGGGAAAGGCTTCTGAGGTAGTCCAGGTAGCCGCGGCTGAACTTGTCGGTGGTGAGGTCATACATATTGAACCTACCGGCGCGCGATTCTATCCAGAGCTTACCGTCGGGACCCTGGAACATCTGTTCTATATAATTGTCGGACAGAGAATTGGTATCGCGGGCATCGTGCTTATAGACCTTGAACTGGTAGCCGTCCCAGCGATCGAGGCCGGATGCGGTGCCGAACCACATATAGCCGCGGGCATCTTTATATATACAGGTAATGTGGTTATTGGACAGCCCGCCTGCGACGTCGAGGTGTGAAAAGGCATAGTCGCTGGACTGAGCATATTGCCGGCCAAATGGCATCCATAAAAATATAAGCAGCAATCGGAACTTCATAAGCTGGTGATTCAAATATAATGGTTATCGATCATCTATTTGACTCCAAGGGGGTCATTTGATCGTCCTTTAAAACATATGACTACCCAGTTTGATCATTTTGAGGTCCGTCATCCCCGCTGTTAGCTGCTATTTTTATGTAACCATCAAAATGGATGGGCAAAACCAACAATTGATTGCGATATGAAAAAATTACCAGGGGTCCTTTCCCCTCCCTGCTACACATTGTTATTCCTCTTCCTTATTCTTTTTCAATGCCTTTCTGCCCAGCCGGGTACGGCCAAACGGATCACGGGCAAGGTCATTTCCCAGAGTAATGGGGCTGTGGTTCCGGGGGCCAGCATTATGGTCAAAGGGACAAAAAACCTTGTCAATACCAATGACCAGGGGGAATTTGTCATCATGGCGGCGTCGGGTGAGACGCTGGTGATCACCTCGGTGGGATTTGCCGAGAAAGAGGTGAAAGTGGGTGTGTCGACGGTGATCAATATTGCCCTTGCGCAGGATTTCAGCCATCTCCAGGATGTGGTGGTGGTGGGATACGGCCGGATGAAGAAGACGGATCTGAGCAGTGCGGTCAATACCATCTCCAATACGGATCTGAACAAGACGGTGAATGTGACGCTGGACGACGCTCTTCGGGGTAAGTCGCCCAATGTATATGTCTCTGCCAGCAGCGGGGCGCCCGGTGCGGGATCGGCGGTGATCATCCGTGGGATCAGTACGGTGACGGGTAATTATCAGCCCCTGTATGTGGTGGATGGGGTGCAGATCCGGCCGAGCATGGCTACGGGTGGGGCCTATAATTCCAACCCGGGTCTGGCCAATGAGGTAGCCGGGATCAATACGGATGATATCGAGAGTATCAGCGTGCTGGAAGGTCCTGCTGCCACCTCCATCTATGGAGCGGCGGGCGCCAACGGGGTATTGATGATAACCACCAAACAGGGAAAATCGGGCGCCACGAAGGTAAATTTCAACGAGTCCCAGACCATTCAGACGCGGCCCAAGGATCTGCCGGTGATGAATTTAAAAGAGTACGCCGTCTATATCGGTAAGCTGCAGCAGTATGGACTGGTGGGGGTAGAGCCGCCTGAGCTGCAGGATCCCAGCATACTCGGGCCGGGTACGGACTGGCAGCACGCCCTGTACCGTAACACCATCATGCAGAATCATGCGATGTCGATCAGCGGCGGGACGGAGCGCTCCACCTTTTATTTTTCGGGGGATTATCTCAATCAAAGCGGTGTAGCCATCGGGTCCGGATTCCAACGGGGTACGGTGCGGGTCAACCTGGCAAACCAGGCGACCAAGTGGCTGAAGTTCGGCACTAACCTGAGTCTTTTTGCTACCAAGGAGAAGGCCAATACTTTCCAGAACAATATCATCAACCTGGCGCTGGAGCAGAACCCCACCATCCCTGTGAAGAACCCGGATGGCAGCTTTGGGGGACCGGCCAACCTGGCGCAGGCACAATATGCCGTCACCAATCCCATCGCCATCGCGAACCTGAACAATAACTACAATACATCTTTTGGGGCCATTGGAGGTCTTACGCTGGACATTACGCCGATAAAGGGGCTCTTATGGCATACGGAGGGTAATGGGAACTATACCTTCACCAATGGCTACCAGTTCAATCCTTTTTATACGCTGGGGTCGTATTATCAAAGCTCGCCGACATCCGGCAGCCGTAGCGCGGGGAATAATTACTGGGCCTCGCTCAATACGCGGGTGCAATACAATTTCAATGTCGGCGCCCATAATATAACGGCGATGGCGGGTCATGAAGCTGCGTTTTATGCCTGGCAGTCGTTGAGCGCATCGGGGCTTCGGTATTCCACCAGCTCGATCCAGGAGCTGAGTGTGGCCGATCCGTTGTCTCCTCCCGGCACGAGCTCGAGAGGGAATGGGGCCAATGAGAGTTATTTCGCCCGATTGAACTATATATATGATAACAAGTACATTTTGGAAGGGGTCGTGCGAAGGGACGGGAGTTCTAATTTCGGTCCGTCGAACAGATGGGGCACTTTCCCCGCCGTATCCGTCGCCTGGAAGATGTCGGACGAGAACTTCATGCGGGGGCTGCCTTTTATCAATGATCTCAAGATCCGCGCGGAATATGGTATATCGGGGAATGCCGGCTCAGGTGGTGCGGTCTATTCCAATCTTTATTCATCGGCTACGGTGTGGGGCGGTGGTTTCCTGCCTTCCAACTTCCCTAATCCCGACCTGAAATGGGAGCAGGATCAGTCCACGAACCTGGGTATCGACGCCCATCTCTTCGGGGATCGTATCGAGTTCATAGGGGATGTTTATTACAAAAAAATATCGAATCTTATCCTGGAGGCCAGCGGTCCCATGTATCTGGGCGGCTATCTGAGCGGTGGTTATGGCGGGCAGGTACAGTGGCCTGTAGAGAACTATGGGGGTATGGAGAACAAGGGGTTTGGGTTGTCGCTGAACACGGTGAATATTTCCCGTCGTGATTTCCAATGGCGGACGGGTATCAATTTCTCGATGGACAGGAATAAGGTCACCAAGCTGGTGTCCAGCATCTATACGCAGTATTATTCCCAGATCAACGACAGGCAGGCTGAGTTTGCCACGCAGGTGGGTCAGCCCCTCAGCATGATCATGGGCTATGAGGCGGAAGGTCTTTTCCAGAATTACAAGCAGCTGGCCACGCATGCGATACAAACGGGTACCAGCGATGCGCAGGCGCCCCGGGTCATCAGTGCAACGAGCGGTTCATGGGTAGGTGACGTCATGTACAGGGATGTCAATAAGGATGGCTATGTGGATACGAAGGATATCCTTCCCATCGGCAATCCATGGCCGAAGTTTACGTATGGGTTCACTTCGACGATGACCTGGAAGGGATTTGAGCTGAATCTCTTCTTTATGGGTGTATATGGCAATCAGCTGCTGAACCTCACGCGCTATCAGAATGAGACGCTGCCGCAGGGTACGGGCCCTTACAACAACCACTTCAAGAATGTCATCAATTTTGCCGTGCCCAGCAGTCTCAAGCCGGAGGATGTGCTGATCGCGACGTTGACCAATCCCGGACATCGCGTGCCGAATGTCTTTGTAGACGCCAATGGCAACAACCGCATATCGACCTGGAATGTAGAGGACGGCTCTTATCTCAAGCTGAGGAACGCCCGTATCAGCTACCGGGTGCCCAGCCGGTATATATCCCAGACGCATTTGCTGCGGGGAGCGCTTGCCACCTTCCAGGTGCAGAATGTCTTTACCATCACGCATTATACGGGTTACGATCCGGAGGTGGGCATCTATAATTATGGGGGCGCCAATCTCGTGGGGGTGGATGAGGGAAGATATCCTTCGACGAGGGGGTACACTTTTAGCGTGTCCCTGGATTTTTGATCATTTACCCGAGCCGCCCGGAGCGGTTCGACAATCATGAATAAAAATATAACAATGCGACAAATTAGTCTTGTCATCTTTATAACAGCTCTTGCGGTCCTTGTCATGCCGGCGTGTAAGAAGTCCTTTTTGGATCGTCCGCCGATAGCTTCTCCGACGGCCGCCACTTTTTACAAGTCGGATGTAGATATATTGAATGGCACCGGTCCCTTATACAATGGCAGCTGGGGTGGGTACAACGGTACCTCGCTGCAATACATCGGGGACATCATGGGGGGCAACAGTCTTACCGATAACTATAATGGCAGGGGCTCCTATCTGAATTTTACGGTGACGGCCCAGGACCCGAGCGGTGCGTTGCAAAGTGCGTATCAGGCGTTGTGGTCCGTGATCGCCAATGCGAATATCGTGGCGCATAATATACGGGGAGCGGGTCCCGGCGCGAGCGAGGCAGCCAGGAATTCGGGGCTGGCCGAGTGTTATGTCATGCGGGCCGCGGCGTATTATTTTATTGCGCTGGACTGGGGTGCGGCGCCTATCATTTATGACAACAGCGTGCAGATCGGGGACAGCGCTATTCGCCGGAACAATCTTTCCGATGTGTGGAAGTTCATCATATCGGATCTGAGCTGGGCCGCGCAGAATCTGGGCCCGACGGGGGCGCAGCCGGGGCGTGTAACCAAGTGGACCGCGGAGGGAATGCTGGCGAGGGCTTATCTCGTGCGTGCCGGTTTAGGACAGTCCGGCGGTCAGCGTAACCAGGCGGACCTGGACAGTGCGAAGTATTGGGCCAGCGATGTATGCAACAACAGCGGTCTCAGTCTTTATCCCAGCTATTATGATCTCTTTACCAGCGCCGTCTTCAGCGGCAACAAGGTCCCTACGGAATGTCTTTTGGGATTGTACTGGGTGCCAACGGGGCAGTGGTTCGTTCAAAATCATATGCAGGCCAATCTCGCGTATGACTCCAAGATCACGCAAACGGGTGATGGCTGGGGTGGCGCTTTTGGCGCATCGCCCAGTCTGCTGGCTTATTATATGGATCCTGCCAATGCGGCCGACTCGGTACGTCGTAAGGCGACCATTTTTATGCCGAACACGGACTATCCCGATATCAACAAGGCCAATGGGGGATGGCATGTAGATACGACGTTGTTCAATGGCGCCACCAATTCCCAGGGCGGCGCGCATATAACGGCTCCCATCAGCAGCGGTACTTATTATTTGAATGGGGACCGGGCGTATGTCAAGAAATATGTTATCGGATCGCCGGCGGACAATGGCGGATTAGGGGGGCAGCAGAATGAGAATATCGGTACCTATATCTTCCGTCTGGCCGATGTGTATCTGACCTATGCGGATGCGATCCTGGGGAACAATGCTTCCACGACGGATGCGGAGGCGCTGAAGTTCTTCAATGCGGTGCGGTCGAGGGCCGGCGCGGTACCGAAGACATCGCTGACGTATGCAGATATCTTTTTAGAGAAGAAGATCGAGTTCGCCTTTGAAGGGCATGCGTGGTATGACTGGAAGCAATGGTTCTATTTCGACCCCAATGCGGCCATGAACTATTTCAATACGCAGAACAGGGGTCTTTACGACATTACTTACAATGGCGGGAACACATTCGTTACCTGGTTCAATGATGCGACGTCGCCGGCAACGCTGGGGCCGCGTTACTATACTATTACGGCTGACAAGGCGGATCTGCCTTATCCGTCATCGGAGATGCTGGTGGCGCCGAATCTGGGACTGCCGCCTGTGGCTTTTGATTTTAGTAAAGTAAAATATTGAGAATCGACTAAATGTATTAATATGAATAAGTACTTATTTCTTCTCCTGGTGTGCTTTGGGGGTCTGATGGAACTGGGTTGCAGTAAGAACGGGGGCGCCGGCGCACCTGTGATCACCAATGTCAGGCCGCTCGATACTTCGAAAAAGGATCTGAAGATCATTGGAGCGTCCCCTGGCTCCGAGATCGTTCTGCAGGGGCATGATCTGCAAGACGCACAGCAAATATATTTCAACGACACGCTGGCTTATTTCAACCCTGTATACAATACGAGCACGAACCTTATTGTGACGATACCGAGCACGGCGCAAACGGCGGCCACCAATCCTACGGTGCCCAGCACGATACGGCTGATAACGAGTCATGGATCGACGACCTATACTTTTTCGCTGATCCTTCCCCCGCCTACGATCAGCGGGATCTCGCTGGATATTACGGGTACTACGATCGAGATCAACGGGACGAACTTCGCTGGGATAAAAAAGATAACATTCCCTGTGCCGGGTAATGACACGGCGTTGTCCTATACGGTGAATAAGACGTTTACGCAGATCATTGCCAAGGTGCCGCCGGGGACCGCGTTCTCCGACTCCATGCGGGTACAGTGTCTTTTTGGAACGGCAGCTTTCCCTTATCCTCCGCCAATGATCATCGGTTCTTTGTCGAATGAAAATGCGGTGGCCGGAACGACGCTGCTGATCAATGGTACGAACTTCATCGGCGTCAACCAGGTGGTCTTCCCGGGTGGCATTCAGGGTATCAACCTGCAGACCGTCACTGTCAACCAGCTGTCGGTAGTAGTTCCTCCCGGCATCACTTCGCCGGATTCTTTGAGGATCTATGGCCCGCTGGGAGTGGCGACGGCGCCGCAGCCTTTCGACACGTATCTGACCTATAGTTCGCCGGGGTATCTCTCCACCTTCGAACAGCAATGGGCAACCGACAATACTTCTTTTGTAGGCTGGACCGGCGGTTATGCGGATGCGCCGACCACTTCTGCCAACTATCCCGGTGGAACGGGTGCGGCGGGGTTAGTTATCCAGTCGAGTCCGATGGGGGCGAACAGCGCTGCGGGTTCGCAGGGTAATGGAGGTTTCCTGCAGCTGAATGATGTGCCCTGGGTGGCTAATAAAGCCAATAATGTCGCGGGCTACTCCCTGAAGTTCGAGGTGTATGTGAAAACTACCTGGAGCGCGGGTGAGGTCTGGATAGCTGTGGGCGACTGGTATGGCTGGAGCTCATACACCGCCCGGTTTGCGCCGTGGGAAACGGCGCCCAATGGCAAGTACAAGCCCGATGGATGGGTTACGGTGACGGTACCACTGTCACAGATGATCACCGGTAACCAGTACTGGCAGTCGGCCTGGAATCCGAATGGAAGTCCGGCAAGGAGCTTTAATGACTATCCATCCACGGCTATTGCCTTTATGGTCGTGAACGATCAGGCCAGCGCGGTGCCGGCCAACAGTATCAATATTGCCGTAGACAATGTCCGTATCGTACCGGGAAAATAAAAACCATCACTCCTTATTATGCGTATTAAAACAATCACTATAAAACCTGCAGCGCTGACCGTATCGACCGTACTGGTCCTGGCGGCGTGCACGAAGCATTCTTCTCCCGTCAACGTTGAAAAACCTTATCCGGTGGAGACCGACTCTGTTTATCAGCCGGCGGATCCGGCCGTACCGCCGACGGTAGGGTTCTTTTTGGATGGCTGGCAGTCGAAGACATTTACGATGCCGGATACGACGGCCGGGTCTGTTCCGTCGTATGACGCCACGGATTCGCTGACCATCAATGTAAACCAGGTGGTAGCAAAGGTACCACCGTATCTATATGGCAACAATTCGAACCTCTGGATGGGGCAGATCGTCACCGAGCCGAACCTGATGCAATATATCAAGGACCTTTCTCCCAGGATCATCCGTGCTCCGGCGGGGAGTGTCAGCGATGTCTATTTCTGGAATGGGGTGGATACGGCCAAGCGGCCTTCGGATGCGCCGGACAATGTGCTGGATGCCAGCGGCAATGCTGTTGCGATCGGGGACTGGTATGGCGGCAACTGGGGAGGGGGAACACTGGCGCTGGACAATTATTATACGCTGCTGTCACAGACGGGCAGCACGGGTATCATTACTGTCAACTATGGCTATGCGCGGTATGGTACGGGGCCCGATCCTGTGGCAGCTGCGGCGCATCTGGCGGCGGACTGGGTGCGTTATGACAACGGCCGGACGAAGTTCTGGGAGATAGGCAATGAGACCTATGGCAGCTGGGAGGCGGGTTATTATATCGACACGACGAAGAATCAGGATCACCAGCCGTACAAGGTGACGGGCGCCTTGTACGGACAGCATGTAAAGGTGTTTGCGGATTCCATGCGGGCCGCGGCGCAACAAGTAGGCACTACTATTTATATAGGGGCCACGTTGTATGACCATGCTCCCGGTGCGGGGGATGATCCGACCATACAGACCTGGAATACGGGGGTGTTGGCCAATGCGGGGGCTACGGCCGACTTTTTTATTGTACATAATTACTTTACGGCATATAATACCAATTCGAGTGTAGCGGATGTCCTTTCGAGCGGGTTGACGGTGCCGGGGACGATGATGTCCTATGTAAAGCAGCAGGTGTCGGCGGCTGGGTTGAGCGCGAAGCCTATTGCCCTTACGGAGTGGAATATCCAGGCGACGGGCTCCAAGCAGCAGGTGTCGTATGTCGCGGGTATGCAGGCGGCGCTGACGCTCGGCAGTCTGATAAAGAACCAGTATGGTGAGGCGAGCCGCTGGGATCTTGCGAATGGGTATTCTTCCGGGAATGACCAGGGGATGTTCAATAATGGGGATGAGCCGGCGGCGCCCAAATGGAATCCCCGTCCCGCCTTTTATTACATGTATTATTTCCAGAAATTCTTTGGCGACAGGATGGTGTATGATACGCTGCGCCGGGCGCTGCTCAATTCGGATATTACCACGTATTCATCGACGTACAGCTCGGGGCAGGCGGGGACGGTGATCATCAATTCGGGGGCGTTGAATCATGTGGTGGCGGTGGACTTTCAGCACTTCCCCGCGGGGAGCCATTATTACTACTATACGCTGACGGGCGGTACGGACAATCCACCCTTCTCGGGGCAGGTGTTTGTGAATGGCTCGGGGCCTTCCACAGCGACGGGGGGGCCACTGAACTATGCCACGTTGAAGGCGTACAGTATGCCGCTGAGGGGGTCGATCAAGATGTGGGTGCCGCCTTACAGTGTGGTGTACCTGGTGGCAGAAAAAAAATAAAATGTGCTTTTGTATCTAAAAATATTTCCGATGCCCACGCCCATTGTCCGAACCCTCTTTTTTGGGGTGAGTCTTTCGCTGCTGTTGTTGTCCTGTGGAGAGCAGCGCCGGAAGGAGGGGTTGCACTTCACGACCATGGAGCCGTCTGCGACCGGGATATATTTTAAGAACACGATCACGGAGAGCGATTCGCTCAACATGTTCGTCAACGAATATACCTATATGGGGGGTGGTGTGGGGATCGGGGATTTCAACCGGGATGGACTGCCCGATGTTTTTTTTGCAGGCAACCAGGTGAGCAGCAAATTGTATCTCAACAAGGGCGGGATGCATTTCGAGGATGTGACTGCGTCGGCGGGGGTGACTACCTCCGGCTGGTGCACGGGTGTCAGCGTGGTGGATATCAATAACGACGGGTGGCCGGACATATATATCTGCGTCTCCGGCAGGGTGCCGGGAGAGAGGCGAAAGAACCTTCTTTTTATCAATCAGCATGACCTGACCTTTCGGGAGCAGGCGGAGGCCTATGGGCTGGCGGATACTTCCTATTCTACGCAGGCTGTTTTCTTCGATTATGACAAGGATGGCAGGCTGGACATGTATCTGCTGAACCATACTTTGGACGACCGCCGTCCGAATGATATCCGGGACAGGAAGATAGACAGCAATGCTATTGCGCGGGACAAGCTATTCCATAATGAGGGTGTCGCGGCGGGCATGGATCATCCTTTCTTTCAGGATGTGTCCAGGAAGGCCGGCATTTTCGAGGATGGGAATGGGCTGGGGGTGGTGGTGAGCGATGTGAACGGGGATGGTTATCCGGACGTGTATGTGGCAAATGACTATATCAGGAATGATCTTTTATGGCTGAATAAGGGTGATGGCAGCTTTTTCAATGCTATTGGATCGGCCATGCGGCATCAGAGCTATTCTTCCATGGGGACGGATGCGGCGGATCTGAATAATGACGGGCGGCCGGACATCATGACGCTGGATATGCAGCCCGAGACGAATCAGCGGAAGAAGATGATGTATTCTTTTTTGAGCGAGGAGCGCAGGCGGCTGGAGGTGGCGAAGGGGTATGAGCCCGAGTATATCCACAATATGCTGCAGCTGAACAATGGGAATCATCTGATCGAAGGGCGGCAGGTCCCTTTTTTTAGCGAGATAGGGAATATGGCGGGTATGGCGGAGACGGACTGGAGCTGGAGTGTGCTGATCGCGGACCTGGACAATGACGGGTGGAAGGATGTGCATATTACGAATGGGCTTGGGCGTGATCCTACGAATATCGACTTTTTGGAATACCGGCATGAGCGGGTGGTGCAGACGAATATTCCTGACAGTGATCAGGG
>DASZWE010000409.1:0-9585 GCA_035546735.1 Puia sp. | reverse complement strand
TGGGATACTGCTTGTCCCGAAAGGTAAGCAGATACATGGTGTCATTCTTCTTCACGATACGCTGCAATTGCAAAGGCCAGTCCCCTGAACGCAGGTCGGCCAGCGTGATCGTAGAAGTATTTGTAATAGTAAATTGAGCTTCAGCCTTTGTTAGGATCATTGGCAAGAATAGTAACAAAAAAATAAGCTTTTTCATACTGTTCATAGTTTCGAAGGTGCTGGAATTAACAATTTTTGATAAATAACAACGTATAAATACCTCATTTATTGTCCCCCCTACCCACCCTAACGGACAGGTAAAGGCATATAAGATATCCACAGTTTAAAAGCCCCTGATAGCGTGGCTGATCAGGTCCGCCTCGTGCTGACGGAAATTAGTGGTCGCATATCTTGTTTGCAGCATGTACCACATGCCATCAAACTTCTTATCCGTCCGCTTGATAGTATAATTGGAGAAAGCAGCCTCGTCGCCATCATGCCCTTTCTTAAGGGCCATCAATGCTGAATCCAGGTAGACCAGCTGTCCCTTATTCGCAAACTCGACGGTATCATACGCCTCCGCCTGCATCTCCTGCTGATTGCGGAAGATAAGTGAATAGGAACCTCCGTTTCGTTCAATGCTGATCGGCCATTTGCCCGAGCGTATTTCAACAGCGCTATTCGGGCCTGTCTTGGCAAAAGGAAGAAGTAGTAAGCTTAAAAATAGTTTTTTCATACAGTAATTGGATATGCCAATATAAAAATATAATTCTACACTTGCAAGTCCCCATCCGTACCCCGCACCGACCGGCATACATCATGAATATATTTTAATTTCTCCATCACGGCCGGCACGATGACAAAAGGATATAGAACGCCGGCGCCCATACTTTTATTGAGACTGTTCATCGCATATGTCAGCGGCAGCCATTGCCGGACGATCCTGTCGAAGGAACCTTCCTCATACGGATCGAAATTCACGGTCGACGCCATCGTGTCCGTCGGACTGATCCGCGGCCGTATCCGCATGTCATAAGCCCAGGCAGTCTCCATCGTGTCCATAATATGCATATAATGCGCCCATGATTCTGCCCAGTCCTCCCAGGGATGCGTGCTGGCATAGGCGCTGATAAAATGATCCGTCCAGTCGACGGGCGGCCCTTGCTGATAATGCTTTTGCACGGCCTCCCCGTAATCCAGCCTGTCATCCCCGAATATCCGCCGGCAGGCATCCAGCCGCCCCCCATCCCGGACAAGTACATCCCAATAATAATGCCCAATCTCGTGCCGGAAATGCCCCAGCAGGGTACGATAAGGCTCATTCATATGCAGGCGTGTCATCTCCCGTTGAATATCATCCGCTTCGGAAATGTTGATGGTAATGAGGCCATTATTGTGACCTGTAAAAACTTTTACCCCCTTCTGGTCCGCCACAAAATCAAAACAAAGGTCTTTTGTCATTGGCAGACGCAGCCGTAACAAGGAATAGACCAGCCTGTGCTTGGCCGCCTCGATCCTCGTCCAATACTCCCTGTATATGGGGTCCTGTAAGTTGGGAATAGTATGATTCAGCGCGCAGGCCTTACAAAACCCTGGCGCCGGCACGAGCCAGTTGCATACCCCGTAAGTATAGTTCGCGCAGTACCGGTAGGACAGCTCCTCCAAAACAAATGCCTCACCCTCTTTGGCAGACAGCGCCACCAACTCATCCCTCTTCTCCATCAGTCCGATGGCATTCCCGCAATGTTCGCAGCGGATGTTCTCGAAGTACAGCAGCTGTCCGCAGTTACTACAAATAAAATGTTGCATTCCTGAATATTCTTATTTCGCCGGCGTGATCTGAATATTCCTGTATTCTATCGGCCCATGATCCCCCTGCAGATAGATGGGGCCCGCCTCGCCTTCATTACTGTCCAACGCCCCGCCTGTGATACCCGGGATCTCCTGGTTGCATATCACGGTCTTCCCATTCAGCACCACAGTCACCATCCTCCCCACCAGGGTAATATCATAGCTCTGCCACTGCCCCACACCGAGACCCGCACGCTCGCTGGGTGACAAGAATCCATATACGCCGCTGAGATGGTCATAGCCGGGGCGTGTATCACCCTCGTCATCCTCGATCTGCACTTCATATCTCCCTCTCAGATATACGCCGCTGTTGCTGCCTTTGGGGTACCTGAACTCGATATGTAATTTGAAGTCCGTGAACTTTTCATCTGTAACGATATTGGCGCCGGAGTGAGGGCTCCGTAGCACACCCCCTTCGGCCACCCATTGATTGGTTCCCATGGCATGCCAGCCCTTGAGGTCAGTCCCATCAAAAAGCCTGATGGTCTTTCCCCATACGGGCGCCCCGCTCCGTGCCAGCGAAGGCGCTTTCCGGCCCACCCATTGATACGCTGACCCATTGGGCTCCGTCATAGACCCTACCAGCGAATCGCCCTGGAGCGTACCTTCCACCGTCAGGTCATGATCTTCCCGCTCCCATTGCGGAGGTATGGAAAAGCTGATCTTCCCGTTATCGTAATTGACCCTTGAAATAGGACGGGCGCTACCCCCGCCGCCGACAAACCTGCCCACCAGCGTTCTCGATCCCGACAGCTGGATCTCCAGCCAGGAAGGGACGTCATGTCCTCCCTGGTGTACCGTGATATCCCACCTGCCCAATACTTTTTTGCTGCCATTTTCCTGCGCATGTACCGCCATCACGGCCAATGCCCATACCAATAATGTAGAGAGTACTTTTTTCATATAGCCTTGTTGAAGGAATAAATTTACAGGAAATTCCTCACTCCTTCCCCGGCCTGCGGCAGGGGCATGATCTTGCATCATAAAGGACTAAATTTTATCTATCGTATATTAGTGATATGAAACGCGCATACTTCCTCCTCGCAGCTATTCTCCTTCACGTCGCTTTGGTAAGCAAGGCCCAGCCCGGCCCACAGGCACACCCCAACATCATCTTCATCCTGACGGACGACATGGGTTATTCCGATCTCGGCTGTTATGGCAACCCTGTCATTCAAACACCTTTCCTGGATTCCATCGCCCGCGCAGGTACCCGCGCTACCAACTATGTCGTGACCAGCCCCTCCTGTACGCCCTCCAGGGCTTCCCTGCTCACCGGCCGCTACGCCTCCCGTATGCATCTGCCCGACCCCATCGGTCCCGGCTCTCCCCTGGGCATACCCGATGAAGAGGTCACCATCGCGGAGATGCTGAAGTCCGCAGGCTATGCCACCGCCATGATCGGCAAATGGCACCTGGGCGACAAACATGATTACAACTACCCCACAGCCCAGGGCTTCGACTCGTATTATGGTTTACTATACAGCCATGACTACCGGAGCCCCTATGTCCGGACGGACACAACGATAAAGGTCTATCGGAACCGCACCCCCGAAATACTCCGGCCAGCAGACACATCCCTTACCCATCTGTATACGACAGAGGCCATACGTCTGATAAAAGCCCAAAAGAAAAGTAAACCATTTTTTCTTTATCTGGCCTATAACATGCCGCATTTACCCGTCGCATTTGCCGCAAGGGCCAGCTATCTGCGCGACCACCAGGAAGGAGGTCCCCTTGGCGCCGTCATCGAAGAGCTGGACTCCAGCATCGCCGTACTATGGCATACCCTGGAACAGCAAGGGCTGGCCGACAATACCATACTGGCCTTCTCCAGCGACAACGGCCCCTGGATAGATTATCCGGTACGCATGTCCGGCGACAGCGCCACCAAACACTGGCATGCGGGTACGGCCGGCGTTTTCAGAGGGTCGAAGGCAATGAGCTATGAAGGAGGCGTCCGCGAGCCCTTTATCATCTACTGGAAAGGACATGTCCCCGAAGGGGTCTCACTCACCAATCCCATCAGCAACGTAGACATCCTGCCGACCTTTGCCAGCTGGGCCCACGCGTCCCTGCCTGCCGGCAGGACCCTCGACGGGCAAAATATCGCCGACCTCCTTACAGGCAGGGCAGACCGCCGGCACTATTTCCACCGGCCCATCTATATCGTCAACCACGGTAATGCGGAAGCCGTCCGCTTTGGCAACTGGAAATATAGGGAGGCGCCCGCCGGAAAGGACAGCGTCACCCATGAACTCTTCAACCTCGGCTATGACCCCTCCGAAAGGACCAATGTCATCGACGAATTCCCAGAGCAGGCCAAAGAAGGGAAGGCCCTTTTCGACGCCTTTGACGGGAAAAAGACCAATTGAGCGGGCCTGCCGCCCATCACAAAATCGTCACAAAATGCCCAACCGGCCCGGCCAGTTGCCCGGGAATTGTTTATTTTAGGACCAACACCTAAAACACCTCCATGTTCAAGAACCTCCTTCTTGTCGCCATTCGTAATTTCAAAAAAGACAAATGGTACAGCCTCCTCAATATCCTTGGTCTGACCATCGGCATTACCTTTAGCCTCTTCCTGATATTTTATATAAAGGATGAGCTCAGCTATGACAAGTACAACGTCAATTCGGATCGCCTGTACCGCATCACAGCCTATATAAAGGAGCCGGAGAAGGATACGATGAAGCTGGCCATTACCCAGGTTCCCCTGGGTCCCACCTTGAAAAATGAATTTCCCGAAGTAGAACAGGCTACGCGTTTTGTCCAAGCGGGTAAATACCAGTTCAAAAAGGATGAGCTGCGTTTCTACCAGGACAAGGTGTTCTTTGCAGACAGCAACGTCTTTAAGGTCTTCACCTGCCAGTTCATCGAGGGCAATCCCAACACCGCCCTGAACGTAACCCACTCGGTCGTGCTGACCCAATCCGTCGCCGAAAAGATCTTCGGCAACGTCTCCCCCATCGTAGGCAAGACCCTGCAAAATGACAAAGGAGAAACATTCAAGGTCACGGCGGTAATAAAGGACGTCCCCCACAATTCCCATATCATCTATAAAGCGCTCATCTCCTATTCCACCCTGCCAAAGGATTTTGGCGTCAATGACTGGGGTAATTTCAACATCTTTACCTATGTCCTTCTAAAACCCAATACACAGCCACAGGTCTTTGAAAGCAAGCTAAAGCCCATGTATGAAAAGTACATGTCGCGCATCTTTTCCCAATTCAATATAAAGATCCGGTATGTTGTGCAGGCCGTGACCTCCATTCACCTGCATTCCGACATGCAGTACGAGGCGGAAGGAGTGGGCAGCATGTCCTATATCTATATATTTTCCTCCGTCGCCCTGTTCATGCTGCTGATAGCCTGTATCAATTATATGAACCTGACCACGGCCCGCTCCGCCAGAAGGGCCAAGGAGATCGGCATCCGCAAAGTGACGGGCTCCACCAAACCGCAGCTGGTCGCACAATTCCTCGTCGAGTCCACCCTGACGGCCATCTTTGCCCTCTTGCTCAGCATTGGATTTATCGCACTTCTGCTCCATACCTTTAACAGCCTCGCCGGTAAGGATATCTCCTTTGGCGCCATCCTGCAGCCTGACACTTTTTTCATACTGCTGGCCATTATCCTGTTCGTCGGATTGGTGGGCGGCAGCTACCCCGCCTTCTATCTCTCGGGGTTCAACCCCATCAACATTCTGAAAGGGCGGCTGGCCAAAGGCTCCAGCAATACCACCCTCCGCCGCATCCTGGTAGTAATACAGTTCTCCATCTCCATGATCATGCTCATCTGCACCTGGGTGGTATACGGACAATTGCATTATCTGCGCACACGCGATCTGGGTTTTAACAAGAACCAGGTGCTTTCCATCGTCGCCAATACCAATAACGACATACGCAGCAAGGTCGGGGCCTTCCAGGAAGAGGCGAGAAAGAATCCGAATGTCATCTCGGTGAGCACGTCACAGGCCGTCCCCGGTGACGGCAACATCAGCTTCAGCCTCTTTAGCATCGAGACCAGCAAGGGCTTTGTCGACAAGGGAGTGGACAACTATGCCGTGGATGAGAATTATTTCAAGACCATGGGTATGGAGATCAAGAAGGGACGCGCTTTCTCCGGACTGGCAGATACCAATCGCCGTGTCATCGTCAACGAGAATATGGTCAGCTATTTTGGATGGGATAACCCCATCGGCAAACGGCTAAGGTCGTCGGGAGACACAGCCGGCAAATATTTCGAGGTCATTGGCGTAGTAAAAGACTTTAATCAAAAATCTCTCTACAATCCCATTGCTCCGCTGATACTTTTCTATAGCCCCAATAGCAATGGCATCCAGTTAAAGGTCAATCCGGCTAATATTCCCACCACCATCGCCGGCGTGGAAAAGACATGGAAGAACATCTTCCCCGACGTACCCTTCGGCTATACTTTCCTCGACCAGGATTTCGATTCGCAGTACGCCGCCGACCAGAAGAGAGGCGAGATATTCACCGCCTTCTCCATCCTCACCATACTGATCACGTGCTTAGGTCTGTTGGGATTGATCGCTTTCACGACGGAACAAAGACAAAAAGAAATGAGCATCCGCAAAGTGATGGGCGCCGGAATGGGGCAGATCGTTCCGCTGCTGACCAGGAATTTTGTTTACCTCGTGGGATTCTCCTGCCTGATAGCTTTCCCCGTGGCATGGATCTTTATGGACAAGTGGCTGAAAATATTCCCGTATAATACAGGACTAAGCGCCACGCCCTTTTTATTGTCGGCCCTGTCGGTATTGCTGATCACCCTGCTGACCGTTACTTTCCATGCGGTGCGCGCGGCGCTGGCCAATCCCGCAAAGGCTTTAAAGACAGAGTGAGCAGGCTCATCCTTTTTTCTTCTCCCTGTATTCGGAAGGGGTCAGCGAGAATTTGGATTTGAACACCGTCGAAAAATAAGCCTGGGAGGAGAACCCCACCCTAAACGCGATCTCGGCAATGGAAAGCTCCTCTTTGGCCAGCAGGAATTTTGCTTTCTGCAAACGCACGGTCAGGATATAGTCATTTACGTTATACCCGATCAGGGCCTTGACCTTCCTGTACAGCTGTACCCTCGATACCCGTATCTCCCGGCATATATCGTCCACGGAGAATTCCTCATTGGCCAGGTTATTCTCTACGATGGCGATGAACTCATTGATAAACTTCCTGTCGATCTTGGTCGATGTGTTGGACCTCGATACGGTGGGCAGCTCGCTGGTATAATGCTCGCGAAGGATGGACCGGTTGTTCAACAAACTCCTGATGGTCTCCTCCAGGTATTCGAGATTGAAAGGCTTTACAATAAAAGCGTCGGCTTTCAGCCGGATGCCTCTGATCTGATCTTCGATCGAGTTTTTGGCCGTCAGCAGAATGATGGGGATATGCGAGCTTCGGATGTCCTGCTTTAGCGTTTCCGTCAGATACAGTCCGTCAGGGCCGGGCATGATAATATCCGCAATGATGAGATCGGGTACGATGTCATATGCCATCGCAATACCGGTGTTGGCATTATCCGCCTCATGGACCTCGTAGGAGCCTCCCAGACGTCTTTTTAAAAAGGCGCGAAAATCCTCATTGTCTTCGATCAGCAGTATGGAATGATCCTTGCTGCCGGTGTAAGCGGTCCCTTCCTCTTCGCTGGCCGCGGGTTCGATATCCGTCGTATAGATCCGGATGTCCTCGTAGCTGGGTGTGGACGACACCTCTTCCACGATCTCCCCGGGCCGGAGATGCGATTTCCCGATAGGCAGCCGGACCATGAACTTCGTGCCCTTCCATTTCTCGCTTTTAAGCGCAATATCACCATGGTGCAGGGAGATCAGCTCATTCGAAAGCGCAAGACCCAGACCCGTACCGATGAAGTTAGATCGCCCACCCTGGAAGAAAGGCTCGAAAGCGTGCTCCGCCTCTTCAACAGTCATACCAACGCCGGAATCCTCCACCAAAATAATGGCCATTCCCGTAGCGGGTTCTTCATCGATGGTCACCTGGATAGAGCCGCCTTCACGCGTAAATTTGAAAGCATTTGACAAAAGATTGAACAGCACCTTGTCCAGCATATTGCTGTCAAACCAAACCCGCAGGTCCCGGGACTTATTGACAATTTGAAAAGTGATCGACTTTTTGCGGGCCAGCTCCTGGAACGAGCTCGCTATCTCCGTCACAAATTCCCCAAGGTTGTTGTTCGAAGCGCCGAGCTTCATCTTATTCCCTTCGAGCTTTCTGTAATCCATCAGCTGGTTGATCAGACGGAGCAGCCGCATGGCATTCCGGTGCACGAGCTGCAGATTGTTCTTCACGGTGAAATGGAGCTTCGGGGACGAAAGAACATCTTCCAGCGGCCCCAGGATCAGCGTCAGCGGCGTCCTGAACTCATGGGAGATATTCGTAAAGAAACTGAACTTGGCCGCTGTCGCCTCGTTCGCTTTTTCGGTCATCTCCAATAGCTGGCTCTGCTGAAAAAGTATCTCCCGGTTCTTTGATTCCAGCCGGGCATTGATCCGCCTGTTATGCCGCAATGAAAGAAAGGCGATGCTTCCCAAAATAACAGCCAGGACCAGTCCCGTTATGGCGGCATACAGGAGGTTGCGCTGATTATGATAGATCCTTTGCTGTTCCTGCAGCAGGGCGTACTGCTTTTCAATGTCCTGTTGCTGATTGTCGATCCTGTCCATCTGAAGCTTCATGATCCGGACATTCGTGGAATCGATCACTACGGAAGGAAGAAGATTTTCCCTGCTGAAAGGTTGCTTGCCAAGGATCTTGAAAGCCACCTGTATGGCTTCTTCGCCGCCGGTGGGATTCAGGAAGGTGGCCTGGAGCACCTTGTCCGACACCAATTGTATCCCCCCTCCCGGTCCCGGTAATCCGTCCACCCCGAAGAATCTGACCGTCTTTTCCATTCCCAGGCTTTTGTACACTTCATACGCGCCCAGCGCCATCAGGTCATTTTGCGCGAAAACCACATCGGTGGGCGCCAGCTGATCCCTGATCTGAAGGAAAGCCTCCTTCGCCGGGTCTTTCAGCCAGTCCCCGTGCAATCGGGTCTTGATATGTATCCTGGGGTTCTCGCGTATCCCCTCCTCAAACCCCTTTTGCCTGTCATAGGAAGGGGTCGATCCCTTTAGGCCAATGACTTCTATAATATTAGTGGTGTCGTGGAAAAGCTGGGCGACATAGTTACCGGCCATTTTTCCCAGCTCGTAATTATTGATGCCGATGAAGGCGGTATAGAGATCGGAGGAAGTCTTGCGGTCGATGATCACGACGGGGATACCGCTGTTATACGCTTCCTCGACTATCGACGTGAGGGGCGCCGCCTCGTTGGGCGAGACCAATAGGATGTCGAGATTCATCCCGATGAGCTCTTTTATCTGCTTCACCTGCAGATCGCTGTTGTCATTGGCGCTACGATAGATAAGCTCGGCGTCGGGGTGGAAGGAAAGCTCCCGTTGCATGCCCGCCAGGGTGGCCTTTTTCCAGCTTTCGGTGCCGGTGCATTGGGCAAAGCCTATACGGTATCTTTTTTTGGTGGGTGTGTTTGAACAGGATGAAAAGACGATGGCAAAGCTGCCTGCCAGGGCCAGGACGGGAAGCCACTTCTTCATACGCAAGCTAGTCATGGAACAAATTTGGCTCAATTTTGAAAAAGGAGGTTCTAAATCAGTATACTTTTTTTTCAAATCCGTATCAAAACGATACAGGTTTTAAAAATCCGGGAACAAAT
>DASZWE010000408.1:0-6714 GCA_035546735.1 Puia sp. | reverse complement strand
CGCACTCAGTATCTGATGGGTGGACACCGTCCTGTACGCCGTGGCGCCCAGCCGGATCCTGTCCCTCCAAAAGGCAAGGTCCAGACCTACTTCGTTGGATACTACCTGCTCCGGTTTCAAGTCGGGGTTTTTCAACGTCGTGGGATAGATCAGGGAAACATTGTTCAGGAACAGCCCGCCATAGGAATAGGTATTCACCAGCTGATAAATGCCCGCGCTGTTCCCTACCTTGGCCCAGGACGCCCGAAGCTTTCCATAGCTCAGCGGCCCCTTATTCCCCAGCAGCTGGCTAAAGACGAAGCTACCTCCTACAGAAGGATAAAAGAATGACCAGTTGCCTGGCGGCAACGTAGAGGACCACTCATTCCTCCCCGTTACATCCAGGAAAAGGAAATCCCGGAAACCAAGATTGGCGGACCCATAGGCGGCCACCTGTCGCGAATTCTGATTGGACTCGCCGGCTACCTGCACGCCATTGGAATTCGTGATCGCCGCAACACCCGGTACAAGGATAGACGAGATGCTGGCATTCCTGTCGATGCCATGAAAAGAGGTGAGGCTCGTGCCCGCCACCGCATTCAGCGAAAAATCCTCGCCAAAGCTCTTGTTAAAGAGGAAAAGCCCTTCATAATACCAGTTCTGCTGGTTGTTCATGTCATTGGAATAGCTCCCGAACTGGTTGGCGCCCGTCCTTCCCCCCTTATTGCGGAAAGTATACTGCGTAAAATACAGCACATCCCCGGCTATCTGCCCGCGGAACTGCAGTGATTTGGCCAATCGCACCGTAGCAGTCACACCACCGATATATCGGTTGCGGGTATCCTCGTTCCTGTTCTCATTGATGCTCCAGAAAATATTCTCGTAGCCGTCCTGCTGGGCGCCGTAGCGGATAGCATTTCCATTGGCATCCTTATAAGGCAGCAACGCCGACAGATCGGTGCTCCGCGTCATATAGAGATATTGCGCCATCGGGCTCGTAGCATCATTGGCAGGATTGCGCGGCGTCCTGTTCTTCCAATCCTGGGCCGTATACAATAACCTGAAATCCAGGTTCAGCACATTGCCGAATTTGCGCGTGGCGTACAGGTTGAAATTATGCCGGAGACCCTGGTTCTGCTTTTGCATGACATCGTTGCTCCTGGTAAAGGTATACGAGGCCCTCACCGAGCTCACCGCATCCGATTTCGCCACGGCGATATTGGAGATATTGGTAAGACTGTTCTTATACAGGTCGTCGATATTCCCTGGCTGCGGCGTATAGCCATGCGGCTGACCGCTGTAAGTATTGAACGGCTGTCCCAGCATCGGAGGTCCCCAGGACTGCGTGCTGCTACCCATGTTCACCGCATTCGTGCCCGGTACGATATTGGCCGGATTCGTTACGAGGTTCATCCCGCTGCCTTCCCCGTACACATTCTGGTAGGCGGGGAATTCCGTGATCCGGTAGATCATCATATTTTGATTCAACGTAACCCCCAGGTTCTTGTCGCCGCTGGATTTGGCCTTTTTCGTCGTCACCAGGATGGCCCCATTGGCAGCCTTCGAACCGTACAGCGCTGCGGCGTTTGGTCCCTTTAAAACCTCTATGCTCTCGATATCGTCCGGGTTCAGGTCCGCCACGCCATTGCCCACATCCAGACTTCCGCCGGCGCCCCCTGTCTCCCCGGAATTATTGGCGATAGGTACGCCATCCACCACCCACAACGGCTGGCTGTTGCCCGTAATGGAATTGTCCCCCCGTAGGATCAGACGGCTCGAAGAACCCGGCTGCCCCGTCGTGGTCACCTGTATACCCGCTACCTTCCCCGTCAGCCCATTGATGATATTCACATCCCTGGCTTCCGTCAGCTTGTCCGGGTCCACGCTCTGTGACGAGTACGGCACCGACTTGGCCTTTCTCGTCAACCCCAGGGAACCTACCACGATCACATCGTTGAGGTTGTTGTTCGATGGCGACAACATGACATTGACCTCCTGCCCGGCGGTCGCCTCTACCTCGCGGGGAGCATAACCGGTAAAGCTGATCAACAGTGTCACCCTGCTGGCCGAAGAAGACACATTGAGGGAGAAACTGCCGTCCTCCTTCGTCATAGTACCGATACGGGTACCCTTGACCACGACGCTTACCTGTTGCATCGGTTTGCTTTGCTGATCCGTAACCTTACCTTTTAGTGAAATTGTTTGGCCATAGGAATAGCCAAAAATGGCCAGGAAAGCCATTAACAATGGCAAGTGTAATCTCATAAATCGCTAGTTTGATGAATGTTAAAAAAGATGGGATAAAACTATCCGGACCGCCTTAATTGGACATTAATTAGACCTTAACACCTTTATTAACACCTAAAAAACAGCAAATAATCCTGCAGCCCCCCCAGTTCCACCTCATGGCTTCCTCAGTTCCCCGATCATGTTCGCTAACAATTTTCCCGCCACAGGGTCGGTAACCCCTTTCTCCAGCAACAGGGTCGTCAGCAACGCCCGCCCACCCTCATCCACCTGTACCACCGTCTCCCCCTGTATGCTTTCCATCCGCCGCGCCCGCTCCTCCATCCCTCCATTCAGATAGCCATGTATGCGCACATGCTTCGCCAGCAGACTGATCCCATCCCCCTGTCGCACCCTCAACGCCACATTGCACACCTTCGGGACCTCCCGCCGGTCATTATTGAAATAGCGCAGATCCAAAGGCTCCAGACCATCGAATACACCCGATTCGGGCATATCCATATTGGCAATATCCCCCTCTGTTGCCTCCAGGCTGCCCTTGATATGCTCCGGATACAGGACGGGCGACAACGATCCGTTATCCAGCACCAGCAGCCGGCCACCCCTGGCAACCATCGACCGCAGCCCCCTGACATCGGCGCTGTCCAGGTCACGGCCAGGTTCCAACCCATTCAGCACCAGCAGATCGGCCCCACCGGCCAATGCCGCCTTCACCGACGCCGCCCTGGAATATCCGATATGCAGCGTATCCAGGACAGGACACAAAGTCCCCCTATCCACCACGACAGGCTTCCTCCCCCGGTCCGTCGCCCAGTCTGTCCTCGCCAACAATACTTTATATTCATTGGTAGACAGTATCTCTCCCGCTCCGCCCTTCAAAGCCGGTACCCGCCCAGTCTCACCCTTCAACGTCAGCACCAGCTTCGCATCCACCCGCTCCGCGGACAGCTCGGGGATATACACTTCCGGATCCACCCACTGCCTCCCCGCATGCGCCACCGCCGGCACAGGCAATACCCCCGATACCAGCCTCTTCCCCTCCTTATCCACCAATGCCCAGGTCAGCTCCGATGCCCCCAGCCCGGCCCCATCTTCCCGGTCATTGACGACACAAACCCGCACCGGCAGCTTCCGGCCCGCATAAAAATGACGCCCCCACAGCTCCGCGCTCACCAGCACAGGCTGCAACGCCCGCTTCATCGCATCGTACACGGGATAAGGCGCTATCGCCCCCGCATCGTATACATTCCTGAACCAGGTGGCCAGCGAAAAATGAAGCACCCCCGAGGAATGCTCACCGGTCCTCCGCAACGCCTCAGCCAGCTCCGACGTGATAAAAGCATGCGACTCCAAAAAGACAGCGGGATCGCTGTATTCATACGCCCAGTTACCCACCAGCGCCTGCGCCGTCTGGTGCACCAGGGTATAGAACCGTGTAGCATGCCCCGTCTCCGCATCCGGATAGCCCGTGGACATCTCCTGGCTGATCAACGGCCGCCCTTCGGTCCTGTTCTCCTTCTCGAACTCCCCCTTGAAATATTTGAATACCGTATAATCGTACCAGTTGACATAGGAATGGATATCATCCATATCCCCGTCATCGATCCCTTTCATAAATTCGGCGCCAAATCGCTTGTCCTTCCCCTTCCGCTTGTAGTTGGAATCGAAACACACAGGCCGCGTCGGATCGATAGCCCGCATCCTCTGCACCACCTCCGAGATCACCCGCATCTTGAACTTCGCCCGCTCCACATCGGGATCATTATCATAGAACTTCATTTCATTATTCACCGTCCAGAATAGAATGGAAGGATGATTCCGGTATTTCTTCAATAAGGACAGGAACTCATCCGCCCATATCCTGACCAGGCCGCTGTCCGGCATGGACGAAGCCAGGAACAGCCAGGGCCATGTGCCTTCAAAGCTGATCCCGATCCCCTTTTTATCGGCCTCCTCTATCCACAGCTCGTTATAAGGCGTTGTATGCGTACGGGTCACTTCCATATTCCCCTCCTTCATAATGGTATAAAACCGGTCGGCCAGCTCCTTATCGTTGGGTTCTAGCGCAAAAGGCGTCTGATTGGCGCCCCGCAGCCAATATCGTTCCCCGTTCAACCACAAATACCCGTCCCTCGATTCAAAAGTCCGGAACCCCGACCGTACCGTTACCTCATCCACCACCCGCCCGCTCGCACGCAGACTAAACCCAAAATCATATAGATTAGGATGCTCCGGCGTCCACAATAAAGGATGCAGCCCCTCCACAGCATATGAAAATGTCTTCTGCTCGCCTGGTCTCAATAGCCCGCCGGCCACCCCCTCACCCGCCCGAACCAACGATCCGGCCAAAGTATCACCCACATAAAGAGCGCCCCCGGCAGTATCCATGATCCGGGTGCCTATAGAAAAACTTCTGTCGGCGCCACCATTGTTTTGCACAGTCACCTCCATCACCGCCCCCGTCAACCCCGGCTTGATATAGACGTCGGAGATCCTCAACGGGTCCGTGATCACCAGCGATACGGGCTGCCATATCCCGGCAGGATCGCCATTGTAAAACCCATGCGGCAGGTCCTTCAACATCTTGTTCGTCACTTCCACACTCACCGCTACATCCACCACCTTGCCCGCATCCTGTATATCTTTCGAATAATCCCGTACTACCTTTACGACCACCAGGTTCCTGCCCGGCCGGAACAGACGGCTCCCATCTACCTTGAACTCCCCGAACATACCCGTATGATCACCCGCCTTTACCCCATTGATCCAGACCTCCGCCACCTTCGACACCGCATCGAACACCAGCTCCATATGCTTGCCCCGTACTCCCTCCGGCAGCTCGATCCATTGCCGGTACCAGGCAGCATCCGTCCTCTTATAGTCGAATGTATATCCTTCGCATCGCAAAGTTTCCTTTCTGAAATAGGCGTCCGAAGCTCCCTTGGCATGTGGCCCGAACGTCTCCCCATGCAGCCAGATACGTATCGGATTCCAAAAGTCCGGCACATGCATACGATGCCAGTCCCTATCCTTACTGTCGGGCGACACCGCAGCCGCTTCATCCGCCAGCTCATATACAGGCTTGAAAAGCCATTGCCCGTCCAAAGAGACTTTTGTCCGCACACCCGTAAGGTCACCCACCACGACCTGCCGGTAACCAGCCCGCTCTCTCTTCCTCAGTCGCTCTTTATCCACAGAAGCCGCCGCATACTCCTTCACCGCCTCGCCAGCCAGCCCCTCCAACGGCCTCACCCGGAGATCAGCATACTCCGTAGCAATCCATCCCCCTCCCAACCCCACCTTGCCCGATGGCGCCAATCGGCTGTTCCTGTCCGTTACATCGATCCTCGGCAATTTTTCGTCATTCAGGAACACCCGGATACGATCCCCCACTACCTGGATACGTAGCCCATACCATACCCCCGGCACGGGGTGAAAATCCAGATCACGCAAGGCCAAAAACTCATCCGTACCCATATACCCCATACGGCTCAGGTAAAGATTGTTCTGACGTCCCCCACGCAGGGCGACAACATACCTGTCATTCCGATCATATTCCCGGAAGCTGGCCCATATCTGCACCTGCTCCTCCGTCGCCGGCGTACGGGCGCGGAATTGCATCTCATAATCACTCCATCCCTTCTCTCCCCAGCTGGCATACGCCTCCCGCGTGGTCAGAACACCCCCGTCCACACGGCAAACACCCCGGCCGCACTTCTCATAACCTTCCCGTATACCCGTCAAAGATTGAGCATTCGCATGCCGGATCACCATCACCAGCAGCAATATCATTGTCCTTCTCATATGTAGATTGATTTTTATCTCCCGGTTGCTCCCCCTACCCTCCGCGGCGGCGCCGGCACTTCCTCCTGCAGCGGCACTTCCTTCCGCAGCATCTTCCCCGCATATCCTGTCAGGTATAAATAATAGTCGGATGGTATATCCTCCTCGAATGTGACAAAACTGCTTGCCCCTACAGGCGGGTTCTTCGAAGCCTTGAAGATAGCCGTCCCCTCATCCACCTCATCGAACATGGCCACATACAACATATCCGCCCCAGCCCCAATGGCTCCCACGATCTGCTTCCAGAAAAATCGCCCCCGGTCCCGCGGTATCTGGTTCATCGGACTCTTATTGTACATATTGTGCCAGCTGAACCCCGGGAAGACGGTCGGCACATAGTCTACCTTGTTCTCCTTACACCAGGCTATATCCGCCGGCAGCCGCTCCCGAAAGGCAGCATACCCATCTTCGTTATATCTCCCCACAAACCAGGGATGGATGATATCCGCCTGACGCAACACATCCAGCAGATGCGGGTCTTTTTCCGTATCCCTTCCAAGGTCCCGCCAATACGCCGGCACACCCAACATGACGGCGCATCCCCCATATACCGGATCGTTCTTCAAAAAATCCATCACCTTCTCCACCTCCTTCAACCCGTACGCCCGGCCATCGTTAAACCCTACTCCCCACAACACCACCAGC
>DASZWE010000407.1:0-5056 GCA_035546735.1 Puia sp. | reverse complement strand
GGCTCCCCATTCCAACCATTCAGGCCAGGTCCATTCCATAGCATATCGTTTGATCCTATTTATAGCTTCGCTGGGTAGGATGAACCACCTCGAACTCCAGCGGCTCCTTGTGCAGCTCCCATTCACTCTCTCCTTTGAATTCCCAGGCAGCCACAAAAGAAAAGTGCTCGTCATCCCGTTTGGCCTCTCCATCCTCTGTCTGCATCTCCTCACGGAAATGACCTCCACAGCTCTCCCTCCGTTGCAGGGCATCCATGCACATCAGCTCCCCTAATTCGATGAAATCCGCCACTCTTCCCGCCTTGTCCAGCTCCGGATTGAATTCATCGATATCTCCCGTCACCCGCACATCCCGCCAGAACTCTTCCTTCAGCGCCTTTATCTCCCGGATGGCTTCCTTCAAGCCTGCTTCGTTCCGGGCCATGCCGCATTTGTCCCACATGATCTTGCCCAGCCGCTTGTGGAAGCTTTCAGGGCTTTGCGTGCCATTGATATGCTTCAGCCGGCTGATCCTGTCAGCTACGGCCTTTTCAGCGGCCTCGAACGCAGCATGCGAGGTGGGAATGGGCGCCGTACGGATCTCTCCGGCCAGATAATTCCCGATGGTATACGGTATCACAAAGTATCCGTCGGCCAGCCCCTGCATCAGCGCAGAAGCTCCCAGCCTGTTGGCCCCGTGATCGCTGAAGTTGGCTTCGCCCAGCGCATATAGCCCGGGTACGGTGGTCATCAGCTCATAATCCACCCAAAGCCCGCCCATCGTATAGTGCACGGCAGGGTATATACGCATCGGCGTCGTATAAGGGTCCTCGCCCGTGATCTTGTTGTACATGTCGAAAAGGTTACCGTATTTCTCCTTTACCACTTCGACCCCATGCTTGCGGATCTCCTCGGCGGAAGGGTTATCGATGCTGTGCTTACGGCATTCGATCCTGCCATACCGCTCGATCGCGGAGGCATAATCCAGATAAACGGCCTGTTTGGAAGAGCCTACTCCATATCCGGCGTCGCACCGCTCCTTGGCGGCCCGGGAAGCCACGTCGCGCGGCACCAGGTTACCAAATGCGGGGTATCTTCTTTCCAGGTAATAATCTCTTTCCTCTGCGGGTATCTCGCCGGGTTTGCGCGGATCATCCTTTTGTTTGGGAACCCATATCCGGCCATCATTGCGGAGTGATTCCGACATGAGGGTCAGCTTGGACTGATGCTCGCCCGTGACAGGGATACAGGTTGGATGTATCTGCGTATAACAGGGATTGCCAAAATAGGCCCCCTTCTTATGCGCCTTCCAGGCAGCCGTAACATTGCTGCCCATGGCGTTGGTGGAAAGATAGAACACATTGCCATATCCGCCGCTGCACAGCAATACGGCATGTCCAAAATGTCTTTCCAGCTGGCCTGTGATCAGATTGCGGGCAATAATACCCCGGGCTTTGCCATCGATGACCACCACATCCAGCATTTCATGACGGGTATACATCTCTACATTCCCAAGGGCCACCTGCCGCTCCAGGGCCTGGTAAGCCCCGATCAGCAATTGCTGGCCCGTCTGGCCCGCGGCATAAAAAGTACGCTGGACCTGCACACCACCGAAGGAGCGGTTGCTGAGCAGACCTCCATATTCACGGGCAAAAGGCACACCCTGCGCCACACACTGGTCGATGATATTGGCGCTCACTTCCGCCAGGCGATGCACATTGGCTTCCCGGGAACGATAGTCGCCCCCTTTCACCGTATCATAGAACAGGCGAAATATGCTGTCCCCGTCATTCTGATAATTCTTGGCCGCATTGATCCCGCCTTGGGCTGCAATACTGTGCGCCCGGCGCGGAGAATCCTGGAAACAAAAAGCTTTTACCTTGTATCCCATCTCTCCCAGGGAAGCCGCAGCCGACGCGCCGGCCAGCCCGGTACCGATAATGATCACTTCCAGACTGCGCTTATTGGCAGGGTTCACCAGCTTAACATGTCCCTTGTAATCTTCCCATTTCTTATCTAAAGGGCCGGGAGGAATGTTTGATTTCAGCATGACGTATGTGTTTCTAAGCTTTGTTTATTGTATTCGTTCTTTATTGGACCCATTCAAAATACATCGAGATAGGCATCATGGCAAAGGCCAGCGGTACAATGATAGAAAAACCAATCCCTACGGCATTGATCAGACGTATGTATTTGCTGTTGGACACCCCCAGGCTCCGCCAGGCGCTTTGAAATCCATGTAGCAGATGATAGGCCAGCGAGATACATCCTATTAAATACAGGATTACTATCCAGATACTCCCGGGGCCGGTAAATGTGTCCGTCATCAGTTTGAAAAGATCATGCACCGTGATGCCGGGATCATAGGTGACCTCAGGCATTTCTCCAAACCGCGACGGGACCCAGAAATTCTTTAAATGTATAATGAGGAACAGCAGGACGAATGTTCCCAGCCATCCCATATAACGGGAATACCATTTACTTCCTTTATTACCCATGGGCACCTGGTATCCTGTGCTCCTTTTTTGACGGTTCTGCAGCTCGAGAACATATGCCTGCACGATATGAATGATGAACCCGATGAACAGCCCGATCTCCAATACCCGGGGCACTACTGTGGCGCCCAGGAAATTGGCCGCCAGGTTGAACATCTGGCCTCCGTCCATGGCCCATATACAGGCATTGACGCAAACATGCACTATCAGAAAAAGGATCAGGAATATCCCTGTGAGACCCATTACGAACTTTTTGCCGACGGAAGAAGTGAAGAATTCAGACCATTTCATAATTGAATAGCTATATTAAGAAAGAAGCCGACCTCGGAGAACCCCGCAAATTTAGCACAGGAATGCTTTTAAAAAATCTTTTACTTTAAACTTTTTTGCCTTGATCATCAGGATGTCGCAGGGCGCCCCCGCCCATTTTTTCATGTTAAATCCCCGTTGTTTAGTATATTAGCCGCCAATTTTGGGCCGTCCGGGGCCGTTAATAGGAGCGGACAACGAGCCTCCGATCCGTTCCGGAGGGCGTTTCCTGTGTAGCGAGGAATTAAAAAACAATGTGACAAACATGAAGACCATGAAAGAGGAAGACTTTGAAGCAAACCTGGCAGGGGATGAAGGGCAAAGTGAAGAAAGCAAGAGCGGTTGGTTCAGGCGCATCAAAAAAGGCATTCTGACAAGTACAGCCGAAAAGAAGGAGACTCCCGAGGGTCTTTGGACCAAGTGCCCGAATTGTAATTATATATGTACCGTCACGGAATTGAGGGAAAACCTTTTCGTATGCCCCAAGTGCAGTCACCATCATCGCATCGGCAGCACAGAATATTTTGAGATCCTTTTTAACGACAATCAGTATGAAGTGCTGTTCGAGAACATCCGGTCGAAGGATTTCCTGCACTTCACCGACCTGAAATCCTACCAGAAGCGGCTGGAAGAAACATGGTCCAAGACAGATATCACCGACTCCATCCGCGTGGCCACGGGGGAGATAAAGGAACATAAAATGGTGGTAGGCTGTATGGATTTTGAATTCATCGGCGGCTCCCTGGGCAGCGTCATGGGTGAAAGGATCTCCCGGGCGGCGGACTATTGCCTCGAACACCGCGTCCCTCTCCTGATCATCTGCAAGTCCGGCGGAGCGCGTATGATGGAGAGCGCCTTTTCGCTGATGCAGCTGGCCAAGGTTTCCGGTAAGCTGTCCCAGCTGACGGACGCCAAAATTCCCTATATTTCTTTGCTCACCGACCCCTCTTTCGGAGGTATTTCCGCATCCTTCGGCATGCTGGGCGATCTTAATATTGCCGAACCCGGCGCCCTTATAGGGTTTGCAGGCCCGCGGGTCATCAAAGAGACTATTAAAAAAGACCTTCCGGAAGGCTTCCAGCGCAGTGAATTCCTCCTGGAACATGGATTCCTGGATTTTATCGTCAGCCGGAAAGAGCTGAAGGAAAGGATCGCCACCCTGCTGACCCTGTTCAAATCCTGATCCGGCACACCTACTATGAGCGAGATAAAGAACCGATCAGCCTATCACGACTATTTCATCGAAGACAAATACGATGCCGGCATGGTATTGGCCGGCACCGAGGTAAAGTCCATCCGGGAGGGAAAGGTCAACTTCGTAGACAGCTTCTGCACCTTCCACAACGGCGAGCTCTGGGTAAAGAACATGCACATCGCGGAATACAGATTAGGCACCACCAATAATCATATAGCCGTCCATGATCGCAAGCTGCTCCTCACCCGCCGGGAGCTGCGCAAGCTGGAGAACAAGCTCAAGGACAAAGGCTATACCATTATCCCCCTTCGTATCTTCTTCTCCGAAAAAGGCCTCGCCAAAATGGAGATCGGGCTGGCCAGAGGAAAGAAGCTCTATGATAAGCGGGAAAGCATCAAACAAAGAGATACCGAGAAGGAAATAAAAAGGTATCTTAACAGGCCCTGACCGTGGAGGACATTTTTTCACAATCTGAAGGCAATTTCCTCGTTCTTATACGTTTATACCTTGATGCAAAGACTTTTGATCATATTTTGTCTGATGGCCGCGCAACCCCTGTGCGCCCAGACCGTCACTGCCACCGGGTCCTGGTATGGACGCGCCGACGTGGAAATGGCCGGCATGCACAACAACTACCTGACCGAGCTTGTCATCAAACAAACGGGCAACAGGGTGGACGGCATCTTCGGCTATTATTTCCGCGATAAATACCAGAGCTTTTTCGTCCACGGCCGGTATAATCCAAAGACAAGGGAGGTGATCATCCTGAATATCCCCATCATCTATTTCAATTCCAATTCCACTGTCAACAGCATCGACTGCAATACCAATTTCGTAGGCGTCATCATAAGCAGCCGCGCCAAAAGCACCCTTAAAGGGGCTTTTTATCATGATGAAAAATACAAATATCTCTGTCCCGACCTGAAAGTAACCTATACGCTCGATAAGGATGAGAAACCCCAGCCTGACAAACAGCAGGAGGTCGCCGCCCCCAGGATCTGGAAACCGCAGGCGGATGACTATGTCGTAGACGCGGTCAGGACAGATACACCCGCGGTGGTTAAAACAGCGCCCAGGC
>DASZWE010000406.1:0-2737 GCA_035546735.1 Puia sp. | reverse complement strand
GGTTTTCTTTCACCGGCGACCCCTATAACCTCATTTTTTATTCAGGCGAGCCGGGGCATGAATACCGGTTCCGCACGCGCACTACGGCTGACGGCGACCCACAGCTGCAGTTCTCCACTACAAGGGCCAGCGGGAACGCGGCGGATACCTTGCAGATCCTTATGTCTACGGATTTTAAGGCGGTGTATGACAGTGCGGATATCTACCAGGCCACCTGGACGGATATCACCTCGCGGGCGGTGCTGGCCACTTCTTCGGCGAAGCCTTCCGGCGTCGTAGACCTGGCGGATTTTGTAAAGGACACACAGGCCGTGTACCTGGCCTACCGGTATGTAGGCACTACCCATGCGGGTTCGCAGACCACCTGGACTGTTACCGCCATTACGATCAACAATGTAGTCCCGGACGGTAACAATACCTTCTCCGTGGGTACCGTGGCGGATGGCGCCTGGCAGGTGGTGAACATGAAGAACAAGGCGGTGAAGTGGACGGTATCCTCCACGCAGCTGCAGGTGAAGGGCGGGGCGGCCAACAGTGATACCGCGGAGACGTGGGTGATATCGCGGCCATTGATGCTCACCAGGGCCATCCCGGACATAGGTGTTTCGCTAAAAAATATAACCAATAACGCCGTTGCTACCTATCCTTATATCTACAAGACGCCCGGAACCTATACGGCCACTTTTGTAGGCACGAATACGACTGTGTATGATTCGAAGCACAGTGTGAAAGAGATAACGGTAGAGGTGAAGTGACGTTACTCCGTTCTCAGGCTTTTCACGGGATTAGCGAGCGCAGCCCGGATACTTTGGTATCCAATGGTGCAAGCGGCGATCCCGGCGATGATGAGCAGTCCCAGCACGAAGAGCCAGGGGCCCAGCGAAATATGGTATTTGAAATTCCGCAGCCATCTGTCCATGAGGAACCAGGTCGCGGGCGCCGCTATCAGGAAGGCGATCACGATGAGCCGCGAGAACTCTTTGCCAAAGATCCAGAGTATCTCCGCGACGCTGCTACCCAGCACCTTGCGGATACCGATCTCTTTTGTTTTGTTGGCAACCATAAAGGCGACCAGGCCATAGAGGCCCAGGCAGCCGATGAATATGGCAAGAAAGGAGAAGACACGGACGAGCTTTAGCATGGTAGACTCCTGCTCATAGAACCCCGCGATGGAATCATCCAGGAACTGATATTCATATAATTTGGAGGGGAATGCGCTGTTCCAGGTCTTTTCCAGCGCAGGCATCACGGTTCGGATGTTCTTCATGTTCATTTTTACCGCATAGGCCATGTATTGACTCGTATAATTGGTGATACAGATGGGGGTGATGTCCTCGTGGAGACTGCGATCATGGAAATCCTTTGCTACGCCGACGATCATTACGTTGGTCTCGCCATTGAAATTGATATTCTTTCCAAGGGCTTCTTCGGGTGATCGTAGCTGTAGCTTTTTGACCAGCGTCTCGTTGACGACGCATTCCCGGGTGCTGTCGCCGGGGAAGAAATTTCTGCCCGCCACCAGGTGCAGGCCGAAGGTGGGGATGTATTGGTCATCGCCCGCCTTGATGCTGGTGCGGAATACTTCCGCCTCGCTTCGGGTGTCAAACTTGATGATGGTGCCCCAGGTGTTGTCGGAGGAGGGGGCGGCATAGCATCGGGTTACTTTCTCTACGCCCGGAATGGCGGCCAGACGCTGGGCGGCCGTTTTTGTAGCCAGTCCGGCGGAGTCCGCGCCCAGGGGCAGCATGACGATGGCGTCCTTATCGAAGCCCAGGTCTTTTTGCCGGGTGTATTGCATTTGCCGGGTGATGACGAGCATGCCCATGATGAGCAGGAAGGAGATGGTGAATTGAGTGACGATGAGGGCGCGCCGGATATTAAAGCTTCCCAGGTGCTGTATCGAAAGCCTGCCTTTCAATGCCGTGGCGGGACGGAACCCTGAAAGGATGAGACCGGGATAGGCGCCGGCCAGGAAGGTGACCAGGACGATGAGGAGGGGGATGAACAATAACAACAGACCGTCTTTTGTCAGCTCGATGGACATGCTGGCGTGGAACCAGTCGTTGAAAGTGGGCAGGATCAACGTGGCCAGCACAACGGCCAGGCTGGCGGCCAGCAGGGTGATAACTCCCGTCTCCGCAATGAACTGCCAGAACAGCTGTCCCTTCAGGCTGCCAAGGACCCTTCGTATACCCACTTCTTTGCTTCTGCGTAAGGCCTGAGCCGTTGCCAGGTTGATAAAATTCACACAGGCCGTGATGATAAGGAAAACGCCGATGATGGAAATGATCCAGAGATTGCTTTTTTCCATGGCTCCGCCATATCGCGCGTCGAAATGAACCTCGGAAAGGGGCTGCAGCTTATAGACATGTACATTCTTGTTCTTTGGACGATATTTTGCCGCGAAACCCACCAGCGCTTTTTCTACGGTGGCCTGGTTGACGCCCGGGCGCAAGCGGGTGAAGCATTGCAGCTCGGACTCCATGCCATTCCATGCTCCGTCGGATGCGATCCAGCTGTTGAATCCGCGTATGGTGGGCCAGGAGATAAAGATGTTTGCCTTTTCATCCGTATTGACCGGAAGATCTTTCAGTACGCCAGTGATGCGGCATTCCAGCCTGTTGTCGAACCAGATGGTCTTGCCGATGGGCTCTTCGTTACCAAAATATTTATGGGCTATGCGTTCCGTGACAATGGCGGTATTCGGCTCCGTCAGCATGGTGTTCTTGTCGCCATG
>DASZWE010000405.1:0-6236 GCA_035546735.1 Puia sp. | reverse complement strand
ATCCTGGTATTCTGGCTCTTCATGATCCGTCCGCAGGCAAAGAAAGCCAAGCTGGCCAAAAATTTCCAGCAAAGCATGCAGAAAGGGGACCGGATCGTTACGATCGCCGGCATCGATGGCAAGGTCAATAAGATCAACGATGACAATACGCTCGAGATCGAGACCAGCCCCGGCAGCTATCTGAAGATCGAGAAAAGCGCTATTTCCATCGAATGGACGCAAGCACTGAACAAGCCCGTGGCAACAGCTGATAAAAAATAGTAACAGTAATACCGGCCCCGCTCCTGCGGGGCTTTTACATTCAATGATATGCTAAGGGTCGGATTAACAGGCGGCATCGGGTCAGGCAAAAGCACCGTAGCGGGTGTCTTCGAGGTGCTGGGCATTCCCGTAGCCTATGCCGACAGAGAGGCCAAAAGGGTCATGACAGATGACCCCGTGCTCCGGCAGCAGATCATCCACCATTTTGGGGCCGAGGCCTACACCGGCCAGCAGCTCAATCGCCCTTACCTGGCAGCCCGGGTATTCACCGACAACGAAAAGCTGGCGTTATTGAATTCCCTGGTCCACCCCGCCACCATTGCAGCCGGTGAAAAATGGATGGAGCAACAAAAAAGTCGCGCGCCCTATGCCATCCGCGAGGCGGCTCTCATCTTCGAGAGCGACTCGGTAAGACATCTGGACTTTGTCATCGGAGTATACGCCCCTCCCGCCCTTCGGCTGCATCGTGTCCTCCAGCGCGACAAGCTCACCCGGGAAGAGATCCTTCAGCGCATGAAGAACCAGATCGATGAGGACATTAAAATGAGGCTATGCGATGCGGTGATCTATAACGACGAACAGCACCCGGTGATACCCCAGGTGCTGTCCCTTCACGAACGACTGCTGCAACAGGCTTTGGCAGCCGCTCAATAATCTATTTCAAGCTTATTTCAGCTTTGCCAGCGCGTCCTTGATCCTGGCCCATGCTCTCTCGATATTCCCCATGCTGTTGGCAAAAGAGAAGCGTACGCAGGCCGGCTCGCCAAAAGCGTCTCCCATTACAGAAGATACATGGGCGGTATTCAACAGGTACATGCTGAAGTCAGCAGAATTCTTAATCGTGGTGGTCCCGTCGGACTTGCCATAGTAGGCGGATACATCCGGGAAAATATAGAATGCTCCCTGCGGCTCAAAACATTTCAACCCGGGAATGGCTTTTACGAGTTCGAGGGTCTTTTTCCTGCGATCGGTAAATTCCTTTACCATGTCCATGCTGGGTGTAAGATCGGCCGTCAATGCCACGACAGCAGACTTCTGGGCGATGGAATTGGTTCCGCTGGTGAACTGTCCCTGCAGCTTTTCACAGGCCTTGGCTATTTCCACGTTGGAGGCAGTATAACCCAGGCGCCATCCTGTCATGGCAAAACCCTTGCTAAGACCATTGATGATCACGATACGGTCCTTCAGGTCGCTGAACTGGGCGATGCTTTCGTGCTTGCCGGTGAAATTGATGTATTCATAGATCTCATCAGAGAGGATGACGACATCGGGGTGCTTGCGGAAGACAGCGGCCAGCGCTTCCAGCTCAGCCTTGCTGTAAACAGCCCCGGAGGGGTTACAGGGCGAAGAGAAGAGGAATGCCCTGGTCCTGGGGGTAATGGCAGCTTCCAGCTGGGCTGGCGTGATCTTAAAGCTGTCCGAAGAAGTATGTATTTCCACGACCTTGCCGCGGGCGATCTTCACCAGCTCGGAATAGGTCACCCAGTAAGGGGTGGGAATGATCACCTCATCGCCTTCATCCACCAGGGCCAGGATCACATTGGCCAAAGACTGCTTGGCGCCCGTGCTGACGACAATGTTCTCCGGCTTGTAATCCAGGTTGTTATCTCTCTTGAACTTGGTGCAAACGGCTTCGCGCAGGTCCAGGTAGCCGGATACGGGTGTATAGTGGCTCCAGTTATCATCGATGGCCTTCTTCGCGGCATTCTTTATATGCTCGGGAGTGTCAAAATCGGGCTCTCCCAGACTGAGGTCAATAACGTCGATGCCTTTCGCTCTTAATTCGCGGCCCAGCTTGGCCATTTTGAGGGTTTCCGGTTCGGCAAACCGGGAAAGAATGGATGATAATTGCATAGTTTATATAGATATATTACACAGAATTGCGGCGCAAAGGTAACATATCGCGCGCAAATGGGCCGCCAGTTCCACCCTAAATAATTTGCATAATTTACCTGATTTGGCCCCCATTTTTGCCATTCTGCTAAACTAAAACCTATATTTGCGATTCCTAAAAAAACAAACGAAACTTCCAATGAGAGCACTGGTAAGTATTTTTGCTGCTTTATTGATCGTCATTTCACTGTACCAATTATCCTTTACCTGGTTTGTCAACAAGCACGAGTCGGCAATGGAAGCCAAAGCGAAGAGCTATGTTCACCGGCTTTATCCGCAGTCAGCCGCTCAAAAATATCCTGCTGACAAAGAAGCGAGAGCGTTGTACCAGGATACATTGGATCAGTTGCTCAGTTACAAAAAAGATTCGCTGCTGAAAAGCAGCAAGGACGACAAGATCACCTGGTGGGGCACTACCTATCAGAAGTCGAAGGAAAGCGAGCTTCTGCTGGGTCTCGATCTGCAAGGAGGTATCAGTGTGACATTGGATGTAGCGCTGGATGGATTAATAAAGAACCTTTCCAACAATCCCCGTGATCCCCAGCTGCTGAAAGCGCTCGCTCTCGCCAATCAGAAGAAGGTCGCCAGCAGCAGCAACCTGGTGGATCTGTTTGCACAATCTTATAAGGAGGTCAACCCCACCGGCAAGCTGGCGCCCCTGTTCGCCAATGCCAATCGCAATAAGCTCAAGTTCGATGCTTCGGATGAATCGGTGGTCGCCTATCTGCATGATATGAGCAATGCCGCCATGCAGCAGACTTTTAAAGTATTACAGACACGCATCGACCAGTTCGGGGTCGCCCAGCCGAGCATCAGCCTGGATCAGAACAGAGGCATCATTTCCGTCGAGCTGGCCGGCGCCACCGATCCGGACAGGGTGCGTAAATATCTCCAGTCCACCGCCAATCTTCAGTTTTGGGAAGTATACAATCTCGGCGACCTGGCCAACGCCTTTACGAATGCCGACAAAGCACTGGAGAATTACCTCAACGGCGTAAAAGAGGACAGCGCCTCCCTCCGGAGGGACTCGATCAGGGCCGCCACCGGCGACACGACCTCCGAAAAAGATACTACTACCGGCCCCAATGCCCATCCGCTGTTGAACCAACGGGTGATCCATTTTGCACAGGCGCAGCAGGACCCCAAAACAGGACAGCCCCGCTACCAGCCCTATCTGGCCGCCGTATTTATAAAGGATACGCCAACGGTCAACAGCTGGCTGAACAATCCCATTGTCCGAAATTATTTCCCGCAGGACCTGAAATTCGTTTATGGCAAGCCGGAAGTGGATGACGATGGCAAAGTGGCCAATGACGTGGCCTTATATGCCATCAGGACGCTGCCCGGTACGGAAAAGGCGCGCGTCGAGGGGTCCGCCATCGAGGATGCCAGACAGGACTTCGATCCCATGACCAGCGAGGTCATCGTGGATATGACAATGAACAAGCAAGGCTCCAAAGCCTGGGCCGACATGACGACCAAGAATACCGGCAAGCCCATCGCCATTGTGCTGGACGACATCGTATATTCCGCTCCGTATGTGAATGAACCCATCACCGGCGGCACCTCCAAGATCACCATGGGTCGTAACTCCGCCCACAGTGTCCAGGACGCCCAGGACCTGGCCAATATCCTTAAGTCCGGGAAGCTGGACGCACCCGCCAGGATCGTATCGGAGCAGGTGGTAGGGCCTACCATCGGACAGGAAGCCGTACACGGCGGCATGATGGCTTTCGTCATCTCCTTCCTGGTGATCTTCACCCTGATGCTGGTGTATTATAACACGGCCGGCTGGGTCGCCAATATAGCGCTGATACTAAACCTTCTCTTTACCATCGGTGTGCTCAGCGCCCTGCATGCCACCCTAACGGCGCCGGGTATCGCGGGTCTGGTATTGACCATCGGTATGGCGGTAGATACCAACGTTATTATATTTGAGCGTATCAAGGAAGAGCTGACCAGGGGCAAGAGCTATCCGCTGGCTGTCAGCGACGGTTATAAACGATCGTTGGCGCCGGTGTTGGACGCGCACGTCACTACCCTGCTCACGGCCCTGATCCTTTTCTACTTCGGATTAGGCCCCGTACTGGGTTTTGCCACCACGCAGATCCTGGGTATCCTGCTGTCCCTCTTCTGCGGTATCCTGGTATCCAGGCTGGTAACGGACTTCTATACCAATAAGAACCGTCACTTCAAATATTTCACACCCATCTCCCGCCGCATCTTCAAGCACGCCGCTTTCAAATTCATCGAATACCGGAAAGTGGCTTATATCATCTCCGTCGTGGTGCTGATATTGGGTGTAAGCTCTTTCTTCCACGGCTTCCGGGAAGGCGTCGAGTTCAGAGGGGGTCGCAGCTATGTCATCGACTTCCACAAGCCGGTGACTTCCGTTGAGGCGCGTGACGCATTGAAGAAAGTAATGCCGGATGCATCCCTGGAGATCAAGACCTATGCCACCAACGATCAGTTGGAGATCACCACGGACTACCTGATCCAGGATGCGAGCAATTCGGTAGACTCGATCGTACTTAGTAAATTATACAGTGGTCTGACACCCCTGTTGCCCCAGGGTACTACCAGCAGTGAATTCCTCACCAGCAAGAAGTTTGTACAGGGGACCAAGAAGGTGCTGCCCACCATTTCCGATGACCTGAAGACAGGCGCCGTCAAGGCGGTGGTGTTCGCGATCATCATCATCTTCATTTATATCTTTATCCGATTCCGCGACTGGCGTTATTCACTGGGTACGATCATCGCCCTGCTGCACGACGTATTTGTCACGCTGGCGGTATTCTCGTTCCTCCACGAGTATGTGCCCTTCCCGCTGGAAATAGACCAGCACTTTATCGCGGCGGTGTTGACGGTGGTGGGTTTCTCCATGAATGACACGGTCATCGTATTCGACCGTATCCGTGAGGACAGCCGTCTTCTGAAGGGCGCCAGCAATGCGGCCATCATCAATAAAGCCATTAACGAGACACTGAGCCGTACGATCATGACCTCGCTGACGGTGTTCCTCACCATCCTCATTCTTTTCCTGGTGGGCGGTGAAGTAACGCGCGGGTTCGCGTTTGCGATGCTCATTGGTGTGATCACAGGTACCTACTCCTCTATCTTCGTAGCGGCTCCCTTCCTGGTGGATTTTGCCAAAGGAAAGCCTCTGGGTAAAGAGCAGGCTCTGGTGGAGAAGGCCAAACCAGCTCCGACGGCGGCAAAAGCCAAGTAATAAAACAAGCAATATAAAAGGCAATAAAAAAGGCCGGTCTTCCGATCGGCCTTTTATTTTTTAGTGTGTTTTGTGATGCACTGGATGATGATGACGATGGCGGTGATGGACCACCTTTTTATGATGGACGGGTTTATGCGTCTGGGCCATCGTCACTCCTGTCATGGCTACAAGGACCAGGACAGATAAAAGGATTTTCTTCATGTTGATCTGTTTTTATGGTAAACTGTTTAACTCTTTTTGGGCGTAGCCGTCGTCTTGTTCTCTTTATACCGCTTGTCCGGCGTACCGTCCTTCTTCAGGTGGGTCGTCGTGGGCTTTGCAGCAGCGGCGTCCTTGTTAGCCTTATAGCGCATGTCTGCTGTACCATCCTTTTTCGTCGGACCGGCTGCCGTAGTGGTCGGCTTGGTGGTGGTGGTAGTCTTTTTGGTGGCGGCAGTGGTCTTCTTCCCGGCGCTTTCCGTTTTGGGCTTCTTTGTCTGGGCAAAAGTCATGCCGGTGAGCGTCATCAATAGGCTGGCAATTAGCAAAAGCTTTTTCATTTTAAAGGAGTTTTGTGTGCTCCGGGTCAGGTTAAGTCCGAAATATACCCATCCCCGGAGCACGGCTTATGATGGGCGTTAACTCGGTGTTGATGTCTTTTCAATGGCCTCGTTGATTGCTTTGCAATTCAGCCAGCGAACCCGTGGTTCGCTTTGGTATCAACGTTTTCCATATGAATTTATTTAAATGCAACAGGGCCGCCAAAAAAAATCCCGGTTCCGGAGGCGGTGCACCCCCTCATTAACCACGTATTAACAATTGATTGTGTATTAGAAAGATGCGAAATATTTTGACCCTTCTTAACTAGTAC
>DASZWE010000404.1:0-6507 GCA_035546735.1 Puia sp. | reverse complement strand
TGGCCCGTCCCGTCCTGGCTATTTCAGCTTCTTCTGCAGATTCTGATCAATGGCGTCCAGGAACTCTACCGTATACAGGAAGTGCTTTCCATGCTCCACCTTGTTCCCATGTACGCAGATGGCCAGGTCCTTTGTCATCTTTCCGCTCTCCACCGTCTCGATACATACGGCCTCCAGCGCATTGGCAAAATCAATCAACTCCTTGTTGCCATCCAGCTTGCCACGGAAGGCGAGACCCCTGGTCCAGGCAAAGATAGAAGCAATGGGGTTGGTAGAGGTTGGCTTGCCGGCCTGGTGATCCCTGTAGTGACGGGTGACGGTACCATGGGCTGCTTCGGCCTCCATGATCTTACCATCGGGTGTGATCAGCACCGAAGTCATCAATCCCAGCGAGCCGAAACCCTGTGCCACGCTATCGCTCTGTACATCCCCATCATAGTTCTTACAGGCCCAGACAAAGTTCCCGTTCCATTTGAGGGCGCTGGCTACCATGTCATCGATGAGACGGTGCTCATAGATGATGCCTGCTTCCTTAAAGGCTTGCGCAAATTCCTTCTCATAGATGTCCTGGAAGATATCTTTAAAGCGACCGTCGTATTTTTTGAGGATGGTATTCTTGGTGGAAAGATACAGGGGCCATTTCTTGCTCAGCGCCATGTTAAAGCAGCTGCGGGCAAATCCCTTGACGGACTCGTCCGTATTGTACATAGACAATGCAACGCCATCGCCTTTGAAGTTGAATACTTCGAATGTCTGGGGAGCGCCGCCATCCTCGGGTGTAAAGGTCATGGTGAGCTTGCCCTTGCCTTTGATAACGGTGTCGGTCGCACGGTACTGGTCGCCAAATGCATGACGGCCTACGATGATGGGCGCGGTCCAGTTGGTCACCAGCCGGGGAACATTCTTCATAACGATGGGCTCACGGAAGACCGTTCCATCCAGTATATTCCGGATGGTGCCGTTGGGACTCTTCCACATCTGCTTCAGATTGAACTCCTTTACGCGGGCCTCGTCCGGGGTGATCGTGGCGCACTTGATACCCACGCCGTATTGTTTGATGGCATTGGCTGCATCGATAGTGACCTGGTCATTGGTCTGGTCACGGTATTCTACACCCAGGTCATAATATTTGATATCTATATCCAGGTAGGGTAAGATCAATTTGTCCTTGATAAATTTCCAGATAATTCGGGTCATTTCATCCCCGTCCAGTTCCACTACAGGGTTTGCAACTTTGATTTTCTTGGCCATATTTACTACTTTTTAAATAGAGGAGAGCAAACCTACAAGAATTGAGGCAATTTGGCTGGTTTTTTTTTATGTTTGTATCCCAACTGTCTTAAATGTTAGATTCCCTAAAACGATACATATCCGGCTTCACATCGCTGACCGACGAGGAGTTTGCGCTGATGGCCAGCGAGCTGGTGATCCGGAGCTTTGATAAAAAGGAGCTCCTGATCAAGGCGGGAGAAGTGGAGAACTATCTCAATTTTCTCGTAAAGGGATTGGTCCGTAAATACTTTTACAAAGGACGGACAGAGATCATCACGCAGATAGCAAAGGAGGGAGAGTTCGTCAACTCTTCGGCCTCTTTTTTATCCGGGTCTCCCTCGCCTTACCTGGTGGAGACGCTGGAACCATCGACCTTTCTTTCCATTACCCGCGATCAGCTGGAAAAGCTTTATGAGAAGAACCCGCGCATAGAAAGGCTGGGTCGAATCGTCATTACCCATCTGTTCCTGCAACGGGAAGAATGGGAGCACGAGTGTCTCAGGCTGGATACCCGGGAAAGATTCCTTCGTTTTGTAGAAAATAATCCGGATCTGATGCAAAGGGTCCCGCAGAAATACCTGGCTTCTTACCTGAATATGAAGCCGGAGACCTTCAGTCGTCTAAAACATTTGTTACAGCGACCGCGGACCGCAGCCCGGTAGAACGGGGTTCGATGTCCGAACATAAACGATCAACAGATGGGCAAACAAAAATCCTCTTATAAGACCGCCCTGGACGGATTATACCACTATCTTTCCGGGTACCTTTCTATTTCCCGATTGGAATTCCAGCATTTATTGCCTTATATCGAGATCAGGGAATATGATAAAAAAGCAAAGGTGACAAAAGAGGGTGAGGTCGAACGTTATTTCAATATCATTGCCCGTGGGCTGGTGCGCAAGTACCTGCCGCTTAAGGAAGGGGAGCAGACCATTCAGCTGGCAGTGGAAGGGCATATCATTCACTCGGAGCTTTCCTTTTTTTATCGTACGCCTTCTACCAGCGTGGTGGAGACCATCGAGCCAACCGTCTTTCTTTCCATCAGCTATGAAAGCCTGGAACAGCTGTATAGACAGCATCCCAAATTCGAGCGTCTGGGCCGGCTCATCATAACGGACCTATTTGTCAGAAAAGACCATCGCTTTTTCGACCAGCTGCGAAAGAATACCCGGGAACGTTTTCTGGATTATATAAAGACCCACTCCCATATGTTGCAGCGGGTGCCGCAGAAATACATTGCCAGCTATCTCAATATCAAACCCGAGACCTTTAGCCGGCTAAAGCATCTGATGCGACCCAAGAAAAGTTAAAGATTGACGATCAGCACCGGTATCTTCAGCGCATGTCTCACCGCATCCACCGTCTCGCCACGGATAAAGTCCTGCAGGCCGCGGTGGCCATGGGCGCCTATGACCAGCATGTCCGCCCCCTGCTCTTTGGCAATGCGGGCGATCTCCCGGCTGCGATACCGAAATCCCAGTACGGCATGACTGCGATAGCCTTTCTTTAGCAGCGCCTCCCTGTACAGATCCAGCCTCTCCTGGTCCCTTCGCGTCTCGAAGTCGTCACTTTCCTTGCCTAACATATGGGCGGAGGCGCTCTCTACCACGTGTATCAGCAGATAGTCGGAATCCTTTCCGCCCTGGGCCATGGCATAGGCCAGGAGCTTTTCGTCATGAGCGCTGAAGTCCAGGGCAATGGCGATGTTCCGGAATGCCGGGGGCGTCCATTCCGTCAGGGGACCCGGCTGAGGATGGAGCAGGGTAGTAGCCTTCCGCGGCTGCCGGGTGAGCCAGGGATGGAGGACGATATAACCCAGGAGCAGCAAGGCGCCGATGCTTCCGACGATAATGCCGAGCTTGGCAGGGAAATATCCTGCCTGACCGAATAGCGGGCTGGCCTCTTCCACTACCAGTTTCACGTTGAGGTAGACCAGCAGGCTGGCGACCGCCCAGGATAAGGTCCTTATAAAGGGGCTGGCGATAAAATCTCCCATGGTGGCCCTGTCGCTGACAAAATGGATCAGGGGAATGATGGCAAACCCCAGCTGTACGCTCAAAATGACCTGGCTCAGCACCAGCAGATTGTCCACGGCCCCTTCTCCCATCAGCAGAATAACGATGACGGCGGGTATGATGGCCAGCAGACGGGTCAGTAATCGTCTCAGCCAGGGGTTGATACGCAGGTGCAGATAGCCTTCCATGACGATCTGTCCCGCCAGCGTACCGGTGATCGTGGAGCTTTGTCCGGCGGCGATCAATGCAATGGCAAACAGCTTGGGCGCCAGGTCTGTACCCAGCATCGGCAGCAGGCGGTAGGCTTCCTTGATAGAGGCGACGTCCGTCCGTCCCGTCTTGAAAAAGACTGTAGCCGCCAGCACGAGGATGGCCGCGTTTACGAAAAAGGCGAGGTTGAGAGCAATAGCGCTATCTAAGAAATTGATCTTTAATGCCTTTCGAATGTGGTTGGCGCCTGGCTGTATCTTACGGGTCTGGACCAGGGCCGAGTGGAGATAGAGGTTGTGCGGCATGACGGTGGCGCCGATGATGCCAATGGCGATATAAAGAGCTTCCTTACCGTGCAGGACGGGGACGAAGCCCGTGGCGACCTCCTTCAGGTCGGGCCGTGCCAGCAGGATCTCTATGAGAAAGGAAAGCCCCACTATCCCGATGAGCCCGATGATAAATGCTTCCATTCGTCGCATACCCAGCCGCTGCAGGAAGAGAAGGAGAAAAGTGTCCAGCACGGTGATACATACGCCATATATGAGGGGGAGACCTGTCAGCAGCTGGATACCGATGGCCATACCCAATACCTCCGCCAGGTCACAGGCGGCGATGGCGATCTCCGCCAGTATATACAGCGCGATGTTGACATAGGCGGGATATACTTCCCGATTGGCCTGGGCCAGGTCTCTGCCCCGGACGATACCCAGGCGGGCTGCCAGGTTCTGAAGAAGGATGGCCATGCCATTGCTCATCAACAGGACCCAGATAAGGGAATAGCCGAACTTGCTGCCTCCTGCCAGGTCGGTGGCCCAGTTGCCCGGGTCCATATATCCCACGCTGACCAGGTAGGCCGGACCAAAAAAGACAAAGACCTGCTTCCACCAGGGCCCTCTGGCCGTGGTATCTACGCTGCCATGGACTTCGCTAAGACTGACATCCTTTTGGATTCTATTCATCATCTTTTACCAGAACGTTTTTTGCCACCTGGGCGCTGAGCGTCACCGGGGGCCGGTTACGGATCTTTACTTCCAGGGAATTGTCGAAGGGGAATTTTTTGCGTACTTCGAGCCGGGTGCCCAGCCTGATATTCTTGTGCTGCAACAGTTCCAGCATCTCCGTCGTCTGGCTGGCAATGGCGGATACCTGTACGACCTTGTTCAACGGCAGCTCCGAGAGGCTGATCTGCCGTCTCTGCAGGAATCGACCCTGGCTGTCGGGAATAGGGTCCCCGTGCGGGTCCGTGTCCGGAAATCCCAGGAAAGCATCCAGCCTGTCGACCAGCTTCTTGCTGCTGATATGTTCCAGCTCCTCTGCTATTTCGTGTACCTCGTCCCAGCCGAACTGCAATTTTTTTACCAGGAAATACTCCCAGAGCCGGTGCTTGCGGATCACCTGGATGGCGGCTTTCTTCCCTTCATTGTTGAGCCGGAATCCCTTATACCGCTCGTATATCAGCAGCTTCTGCTCTTTTAGCTTTTTCAGCATGTCCGTCACAGAGGCCGGACGTGTCTGTAAAGCGGCGGCCAGGGCATTGGTGGTAACGATGCCCTGCTCGTGCTGCAGATGAAAAATGGCCTTCAGATGGTTCTCCTTGCTGGCTGAAAATTTCATATTTAACGGTATCTAAAATAAAATTTAGACAAATCTAAAATTAAAAATTCATAAATAACTGGAAAAATACTGCCTAATTGGCACGAATGTTTATTTTTAACACTGGTAGCGTATCTCAATAGAACCATTGTATGAACAAATTCCTGTTGCTGACGGTATTGACAGGCCTGTTTTTTTCCTGTAAGAGCAAACCCACCTCCCTTGCAGGCGAGGATGTTAAGGTAGATGTACACGACTTTATAGAATATTTCCAGCCCATCAAGCTGCCTTACCAGGTGACGGATACCATTCTGCGCCGCAAAGAGCAGGACGGCTCCCTCATCAGCTATAAGGTGTTTACGCAACTGGTACCGGATTCAGTCCTGACAAAGCTTTTTGGAAAGGAGCTGAGACCAAAGCTATATGCCATCGGCAGAGTGACAGTGCCCAGGAACGAGTCCTATCTTTTTGTCAAAGCAGCCACCACATCCCGCAGGGCATTGTATATCGTTTGTTTTAACAAGGCCAACAAATTTGCCGCCGCCCGCCCTATCCTTTATTCCGACAATGAGGCCGGCGTTAGCGGCATCGCCGCCATGGACGCCAAGTACACCCTTACCCTCACCCATCAGCGACGGGCATCCGACGGGCAGATCTATTTCAAGAAAGATGCGTATATTTTTAACGAGGACAATGGGTTCATGCTGATATTGACAGAATCCAACGAAGCAAAGAACAGGGTGCCGCCCATTTACAATCCTATCGACACTTTCCCGCACAAGCATAAATTTACGGGAGATTATGTTCGGGACAAACGCAATATCATTTCTTTCCGTGACGGAAGAGACCCCTCCCGGATCCTTTTCTTTGTACATTTTGAAAAGGACGAAGGGGCCTGCAAGGGTGAATTGAAAGGAGAGGCAAAGTTCATATCGGCCAGCACGGCCCGCTTTAGAGGCAGCAGTGGCGATCCCTGCACGTTGGATTTTACCTTTGGCGCCGCAGGCGTAACGATGAAGGAACTGGAAGGCTGCGGTAATCACCGGGATATTAAATGTTTTTTTGAAGGTTATTTCGAGCACCGGGCGGCCCCTAAAGCCAAAGGAAAGAAGAAGAGCTGACGGCAGGGGTTTTGATGCTCCCGTCGGACAATGCAATTCATGATTATCCGTTATATTGCGTACCAATTTGCGTACCAGATACATGATAAATACAATTTGGAAGTGCTATGAGTAGTTTTAGAAATTTTACAGTTCCTTACACGGTAGAAGAACGTTATTCAAAAAAAGTGGCTTATTTCTCGATGGAATTTGCCGTCCACCAACCTCTCAAAATATACAGCGGCGGCCTGGGCTTCCTGGCCGGCTCCCATCTTCGCAGCGCCTACGAGCTGCGACAGAATATGATCAACATCGGT
>DASZWE010000403.1:0-2782 GCA_035546735.1 Puia sp. | reverse complement strand
AATCATCGTCGTTCGATAATGGACTTTAACGCACCCGGGTATCAGGATATTATCGTTAAAGAGTTCAAGAAGGTCCTGGACCTGGATGCTTCCGGCTGGCTGTTCGATGAGAACTGCCACCACGGGCCTGCCCTGTATAATTTCGCCCCGGGCCATGGATATACCCCTCCAAAGTACATTTATAGCGGCGATATGCCCATGGCAAGCAGATTAAATAAGCTGGCATTCGCTAAAAACCCCGATTTCTTATTTGCAGGTGAGGGTCACATGGACTGGCTGCTGCAAAATTATCAATGCTCCTATTTCAGGATGAACCTGAGCTCCACGCCTGTGGACAGATACATCGACTCGGAGACGCCGCTGATGGTGGCTGCTACAGGAGTAGACGACCGCGAAAAATTGAACCTTATCTTAATGGATAAATACATCATCAGCTATGAACCCTATTTCTTCAAGGGGCATGTCACTGACTTTCCGTTAACCCTGCGCTACGGGAAAAAGATCGACAGTCTTCGCCGGAGATATAAGCATTGGATCTGGGACGCCGAGTTCAGGGATGTGATGGGAGCGAAAGTCACTTCCAACGGCTTCACCCGGTACACCGTATTCCAAACATCGGACGGTAAAAAAGCCGTAATAGTCGCCAACTTTGAAAAATCCAAAACTGTTCATGCGAAAGTAGTATTGAATGACAAAAACGTTTCCCAATTCAACATGGTATCTCCGGAAGATCCGAATGAGGCAGTCAGCAACGGCGAGGTGAATATCCCGGCCCGTTCAGTTGTCGTGTTGATGGAGAAATAAAGGCAACCTTTCCAAAATAAAAATAGTAAAACCGGCATGTTTAGTTGCAAAAAAATTGTTTCAAGCTTCCTGTCGCTGAGTGTAGTATTTTGCACGTCTGCGCAAAAAAGGGTAGAAAGACTGACAAATGATGTGGTTACGGGCTTCGAGCAGATGGCAAAGATCGAAAGGCTGCCGTTACTGTATCCTAACGGAACGAAGAAGAACCGTATGATCTCCTATGATGCTTCCGGAGGTAATGGATTTGGCTTGCTGATCAATACATTTAAAAAGTATATCGATACGAATGGCGATATCGTAATATTCGATGCATATGGCCCGGGGTGTTTGTATCGTGAACAAATGAATATCTGGACGGATAATGGCATTGGCAAAATGAGCAGCACCATCCGGATCAAGTATTATTTTGACGGCGAAACAAAGCCGCGCATCGATGTGCCTGTGCTGGACCTTTTCAAAGGCGAATGCGAGCCCGTAAGAAAGCCGTTCGGGTTCAGGGAAATAAAGCAGTTCGGGGACGTATATTATCCTTTTGCTTTCAGCAAGCGGCTGAAAATTGTGCTGTCCGATACGGTGATAAAGAGACTATTGAGTGAGAATAACGACCGGTCCTGCAATTGGTATCAATTCGACTACCTTACTTTTCCGCAGGATTGTAAAGTCAGGTCCTGGAAGGCGGGACAGGACCCTTATGAAGAGGTTACGAGACAGCAGTGGATGAATTTGGGAAAAGATCCCAAACCCGGGGAGGGCAATGTCACGGACGAAAGAATGATCCCGATACCTGCCGGTGCGACAGCGACTATTTTCGATGAGAATGAAAAAGCGTCGATATCCTCGATAGCATTAAAAATAGCTCCATTCGACTCCGCTACTTTTTACAATACCTATATCCGCATTTCTTTCGACGACCTGTCCCAGCCGGCCGTGGATATGCCGATCAGCTATTTCTTCGGCGCCGGCGGATGGAAGGACAGGTTTTCCAAAAAGACATTAAAAACCCTGCTGTATGGCTTCAACGGCCCTGAGGGATCGGGCTATTGCTATTATCCAATGCCTTTCTTCAAACATGCCAGGATCGAGATAATCAATAATTCTACGGTAAACATCGACAGCTTTACCTATAAGATTTGTGTGAAGCCGGCGTCTGTTGTCGACTATCCGGAAGGGCAGACCGCCTATTTTATGGCTAAGGTGACAAAGGACCACAATCCGGGGGGGCAGACGCGGAAAGGATTTCTTAAGCCGTATCAAAATGCCTTTATCGAGGAGGGGCATGGGCATGTGGAGGCCATCAATATGTTTTCGGCTAATTACAACGAGGACGGCGATGAGTTCACCTATATAGATAACAGCAATACCCCTCAGATACACGGCTCGGGTACGGAGGACGAGTTCAACCAGGGCTGGGCTGGCGGTCTGTTCCAGCAGCCGTTGTGGGGGTCTTTGAAAAGCGGCGTGGAAGGTTCGTACAGAATTCATATGAATGAACCTTATATATTCTATGATGATATCAATATCCGTTTTGAGGACAATGCCGGCAAGTATCCTGGCGTCGCCCCCCGCAGAAGGTATGGAACGCCGGATTCTACCATAGAGTCCGAATTTATGATCTGGTATTACAAGGCTCCGGGCGGCTCTGTCCTGCAACTGCGGGATAGTGTGGATGTAGGCAACCCGGCCAGCGAAGAGGCGCATGATTTTACAATCCGGGGGCAGACGTTTAGCGGCGTTACGGAAACCTGTTTTGACAGTTATGAGACGGCGGACAATTATATGCAAATGAAAGACGACGGCAGAGCATATAATAAGTATATTTCTTTCACGGCAAATATCGGCAGCGATAACAAGGGCGTCCGGATCCGTAACAGGATCTGCAGAACGGACAATGGCATTCAGGTTGCCAATGTGTATGTAAATGGGAAAAAGTTACCGCAACCCTGGTATATACTTACTTATTCCGATCAAAAAAACAGAC
>DASZWE010000402.1:0-8680 GCA_035546735.1 Puia sp. | reverse complement strand
AAGCAGAAGTATTTTCTACGCCTCCCAAAAGATTTCCTCCTTCAAAAACACCGCATACACATTCTTCCAATCGGCGAACCGCGGATCACTGCCCAAAAACGTATTGTGCCAGATAGTAACCATCAGCCCATTCACCTTCCGTATCAGCTGGTAGTAATGCATCAGCTCCTGCATGGCCTGCGCCGGCGTATCATGCTGCTCATAAAAGGAATTGGCATCCATAAAACAAAAAGGGAAGATCCGCAGCGACGTCTTCTCCTCCTTCTGCAGGTCATACCAATAAAAGGAAGAAGCCACCGAAGCCCGGAATCCATTTATACTGCCATAACCCATGGAGAAATCCTGCTGGATGCCATACTTTATCAGCAGACGATAGGTCCCCGGCAGGGTCATTCGTATATAATGCTGACGACTACGGATAACCTCCTTTTCCGTAATACACTCCATCCATTCTATCTCTTCCTTTAGCAGACTCTCCTTGTCACCCGCCTGCCACGACGGATGAATGCCCACCCGGCACCCCGCCGCATGATACCGGACCAGGTCCTGCAAACCCTTTGCTTCCGGCGATATATTCCTGTCAACCCCCCTCCGCGACCTCGCCGCCAGAAAGAAATAGTACGCTCTCAAACGACAATACAGATGCAAAGAATCCAGCCACTCATACGCATCATACGGATCACGAACGCTACCCCTCAGTACATTGATCCGCTCCCGGGCTTCCGCCCACCGGCCCTTTGAAAGACTCCGCAGCAGCCCGCCCAGGTTCCTTTTCCATCCCTTGTGTAAATAAGAATATGCGATATCGATGTCGTAGGTGGGAATAAATTTAAAAGATGGGTAACGAAACACCAGTTTGGGGAATTTCTTACCCAACGCTCCCTTAAACTGTTGCAACCACACATTCACAAGGGGGATGTCGAGGAACCCTTCCCTGAAGGCCAGCGACTGCGTATGATCGTAACGGCCATACTCATCCGGATCCACCGGTAGATATTCCTCGTATCTGCTGATGAGATAGAAAGAGGCGGCGAAGATATCAAAAGGGAAATCCCCTTCCGTTGGGAAAAAAGCTTTATGAAAATTCAGCTCAAAGCATTCGATGTCCTGTTCGTGTATGCCTGTCTGATATAACAGGGGCGTGCTGCGTAGAAAGAACTCTATTTCGTCTATATCCGTATCGGAATAATTCAACCGCGGACCCGGATGCAGCGCATACCCCTCTTTATCCGACGTGAGCGTAATGGGCTCGTCAAAAAGCTCCCTGCTGATGAATACAACAATATACCGCAGACGGGGGGTAATATGAGGGCTATATAATAAAAGCATACTGATCTACCTGAACATGCCAAAGACCCGCTTTTCGGACATGCTACCCTCTTTCAGCCTTCCATCTTTCATTGAAGGTCTTGGGAGAAAAGTCCAGTTGGGCGCGATGGGCCGTCCATGCCTTGAAGGCCCTGTTCACTACCCAGTTCTTCATCTTCTGGTTGCCCATATTCATCCACCCCCGATGGAGACTCGCCACCTTCCAGGCTTTCCAGGCCAGCTTTTCCGACCAGCCGGAGAACCCTTTCTCCACCGCCTCATACCTGTTCTCCAGCAACAGCTCGTGCAGATTGATCTTCACCGCGCATACCTCGGTACAGTTGCCGCAGAGGGAAGATGCATAGCTGAGATGCTTCCAGTCCCCCATCTCCTTCAGATGTGGAGTGATCACGCTGCCGATGGGACCAGAATAGGTGGTGCCATAGCTATGACCACCGATGTTCTTATAGATGGGACAGGCATTGAGACAGGCGCCACAGCGGATACAGTAAAGGCTTTCCCGCGTCTTCTCATTGGCCAGGATGTTGGTCCGGCCATTGTCCAGCAGGATCACGATCATTTCTTCCGGTCCGTCCGTTTCGCCGGCCTGTCTTGGACCCGTAACGATGCTGTTGTATACCGTCACACGCTGGCCGGTCCCAAACGTCGACAGCAGCGGCCAGAACAACCCCAGGTCCGTGAGAGAAGGGATTACCTTCTCCAGACCTACAATGACAATATGTGTTTTGGGAAAAGCGCAGCTCAGACGGGCGTTACCCTCGTTCTCCGTCACGGCAATACCGCCGATGTCCGAAATGATAAAATTGGCGCCCGTTATGCCGATCTCCGCCTGTACATATTTCTCCCGCAGCTTTTCCCGGGCCACCAGGGTTAGTTGTTCCGGTGTAAGGTTGGGCTTGGTATGCAGCTTTTCATAAAAGAGCTTTGCCACATCTTCCTTGCTCTTATGCATCGCCGGCGTAACGATATGATAAGGAGGCTCGCCATCCAATTGCTGAATATATTCCCCAAGGTCCGTCTCCACCGACTCGATACCGTTTTTTTCCAGGAACTCGTTCAGCTTGAGCTCCTCGGTGACCATGCTCTTGCTTTTCACAATGGTCTTGCAGTTCCGCCGCTGACAGATCTCCAGTATTTCCGCCAGAGCCCCTTCCGTATGCTCGGCCCAGATGACCTTTCCGCCCCGCTGGGTAAATATCGTCTCGAACATCTCCAGCTGCTTGTCCAGGGTTTCCAGCGCCCGCCATTTTATATTTTTTGCTCTTTCCCGGGCCAGGCTTAATTCCGCAAACTGCTGCTTGCCCTGGGGGACGACCGCATTGTACCGTCCAATGTTGAAGTTGATCTTACGGCGGTGATCCATATCCTCCGCCTTGATGGTACTACGGGCAATAAAACTGGCTGCTGTTTCGGTCATGGTCTGAAATATTTATTCGCCACCTGGTCCAGCGCTTCATAAAAGTCTTTTCCAAATTTCCGTATCAGGGCCTCCTTCAGGAATACATAAGCCGGGACCTTTAGCTTTTTCCCCTGTACACAGCCTGGCTTACACATGACCTCGCGGGGTTCATAATTGAGAACCTCATGTGTGCTGGTCTTGCTGATCTTCACCGGGTACAGATGACAGCTGATGGGCTTTTTCCAGTCTATCTTCCCATCGTAATAGGCCTGCTCGATACCGCACTTGATGATGCCCTTGCTATCCTTATAGCCATAGGCGCACATCTTCCCCGCAATGGTAGGCGTCACCCAGCCGAACTCCCGGTCATACTGGTAGCGGCCCTGACGCTCGATCTCTTTTATTCCTTCAGGCGTGAGATAAGGCTTCACCGTCTCATACACTTCGTTGATCTTGTCCAATTCATCTTTTTCCAACGGGGCGCCTGCATCCCCGTCCTCACAACACCCGCCCTTGCATTTCAGCAGGTCGCACACAAACTGCGCTTCCACCACAAGATCGCTTACCAGGACATTATCGATTGCTATCACTCGTAAAAATTTAATGTTCCGGCGGTCCACCGCCGTCCCCACAAATATACTTCAACATTGCCTATTTCCCGGCCGGCCTCCACCGGAAAGTATTGATCAGATGCACCATATCCTGCTGAAGAAAATCATTCACCGGCTTCAGGGAATCCTCATTAGGGGTCGTATCGAAATACAGGGCTCCCCGGAGGAAATTCTTCGTCGTATCCGTAACAAAGAACTGATGCGCCGTAGCCGCATTGCCCCCCACGCTGAAATACATCCCTCCTATCCCATTCTTCGTCTGGATTGGCATCTGGTCGATGGAGGACGCCTTGGAAGTATGCTTGAAGGTCATTTTGAAAGCGTCGTCCCTTAGCTTGTCGAAGCTGTTCTTTCCTATCGCCTTATAGCTGACATAGATCCTGGCGTTGAACTGGGGGAAGTCTATATTGATCCAATACGGGTTCTCGGTCGTGCTATCGAAAAAGGTACTGTCCTTTACCACATTCGCATATACGGGATATTCGAATGTATAGGGATAGCCGGCCTTGTCGAACCTCTGGTACTCGTGCTTCGGCAGGTCTATCTTGAAATACCCTCTTCTTTTAGGCGTATAGTCGCTGTTGCAGGAGAGAAGGGCGCCGGCGAAAGATCCAAGAACGAGCAGCCCGGCCAATGTCTGCCCCCAGGGTAACCAACCTCCGGTCCGTTTGGGTTTAATATTCTTCAATTTAAGAATTCATTTTTACGGTGACCTTTACTTTTTTTATGCGGCTGCTGTCGGCATCCAGTATGGTAAACTCAAAATCTCCGCAAGGTATCATGTCATTCACCTTGGGTATTTTTCCGGACAGCTCCAGGATAAGCCCCGCCAGCGAATCACTCTCCCCCTTGACCTGGTCAAAAGTATCCACCGGAAGGTCCATGGCTTTACAGACATCGTTGAGCATGGTGCGGCCTTCAAAGACATAGCTCCCATCCTCCAGCCGGCTGCTGGCATTCTCTTCCTCGTCAAACTCATCCCGGATGTCGCCAATCACCTCTTCCATAATGTCTTCCAGGGTAACAATGCCGCTGGTGCCGCCGAATTCATCCACTACAATGGCAAAATGGATCCGCTTTTGCTGGAATTCATGCAGGAGATCCTCGATCAGCTTGTGCTCGTGTACAAAATAGGGAGCGCGGATCAGCTTGTGCCAGTCGAAATTATCGGGCTCATTCAGATAGTTGACCATGTCCTTCGTATGGATCATGCCCGCCAGATCATCCAGACTACCCCGGTATACGGGCAGGCGGGAATAATGCAGCTCCTCTACCTTTTGCTTCAACTCTGCAAAATTGAGCTGGTACTCTATACCATATACTTCCAGACGTGTACGCATGATCTGCTTCACCGTAATGCTCTTGAACTCGATAAAGCTTTGAAGGATATTCTTTTCCTCGGCCGAAGCCAGCTTGTCCAGGTTGAAGGCGGACTTCCTGCGGCCAAAAGCCCTCTCCAGCCTGTCGCTGCGGTGTACCGCCCAGTTGCCGACCCTGCGGAAAAGCAGGTAAACCAGCTCCACTACCCCGGAAGTATAATAGGCGAACTGAAGATTGTTCTGGGTAGCCCAGATCTTGGGCATGACCTTTCCGAAGAGAATAATGACAAACCCTACCAGGATCACCTTTAACAGAATGACGATGAGCGCATGGCTGTTCTGCACGACCATCTCATCTATGAGGAAATTGGCCAGGATGATAATGGAAATATTGATGATGCTATTGGCTATCAGTAAGCTGGCCAGCAGGATCTTCGGCTCCTCCAGCAGGGTGACGATCCTCCGCCAGGAAGTATCCTGCTTGGTTTTCAGGATATTGATGTCCTTATGCGTGAGGGAGAAGAAAGCCACCTCCGAACCCGACAATACAAAGGAAAGGATGAGCAGGAAAAGGATAGCTATAGCCAGAAGAGTGGTTGCCTGTGGATTGATGAGCAGAAGCACCGGGAGGCTATCAAAGCAAAATAGTTTCGTTAAAGGGTGATACAAAAAGTCTTTTTTTCGTTTAACAATGGCAGCCGGTCAGGCCCCTTAGCCAACAGGCAGGTCATAGCGGCCTGCCTGCAATGCCCGAATGGACGTTTAACAAATGTAATAAAAAAGCTTATATGTTTTTAAAATGGCAGATCTTCAGAAGGTTCGCCTATGCTGGGGCTGTCCGTATTCCCCATTCCTTCTACGCCTCCCTCGTGATGAATATGTGGATGCGAAGGCCCGTCGGTCCGCTTGTCCAGCATGATCAGATTATCGCCAACTACTTCCGTGGCAAACTTCTTGTTTCCTTCCTTGTCTTCCCAGCTGCGTGTGCGTAATCTGCCTTCAATGTATACCAGACTGCCCTTGTGGAGGTATTTCTGCGCCAGCTCAGCCAGTCCCCGCCATAGGACCACTGTATGCCACTCTGTTTGAGAGATCAGCTTGCCAGCCCTGTCCTTGAACGTTTCAGTAGTAGCTAAAGAAAACTTGGCAACGGCAATATTTCCCTCCAATACCTGTACATCCGGGTCCTTTCCTAGATTTCCAATTAACATCACCCTATTTACGCCTCGCATACGAAGAAATTTGAAGTTTACTGTTTCGTCTTTAGATACCTTTCCCTCCGCGCCGTACGGCACCGGCTAAAGGAACCGTCGGAGACGGTTCGTCCAGAACCGTAGGTTCCGACCGAGGACGAGCGAGTGCCCGGAGCTCGGACGAAGGCCTACAAACATTAGCCGTTTTCGGGAATTGGGCTATATTTCAGAAAAGGCCAATTACCGCACATTTAAAATTAATCAAAATTTTCCGGCCAAGCTTAATTTTTTGCCCAATGCACATTAGAACAAGCTTTGTGCCGGTGTTGGATCTAACAGCCAGGCATTAATGAACTTAGGGAAAGGATATTCACTTAGTTTGTCCTTATCCACCAGCAGATAGCCATCCAGGGTGGCGAGCGGCTTCTTTAGCTGGATCGTAAAGAACTGCCCCTGTATAGTCTGGTGACTTAACTCCTGTCGATAGATTTTTGATATATACTTCACTGTGAGTGACTGCTTTCCAAAGATCTTTCCCGCAAACCCCTCCTGCAATATATCTTCAGGATAGACAGCCTCCTCCGACTCCCATCCCACCAGCTCGAACAGGTCCGCCCAGATATCTTTTTGTTGCCGCTGGCGGATATATACTTTTTTATCAGGCGTTTCAACCAGAAAATAATAGAACCAGCGCTTCTTCTTCCGAAGCACCTTTTCCTTTACAGGCAGCTTCCCCACCTCCCCCCTGCGATACGCCTGACAATCTTCCCGTTGCACACACACCGAACACAGCGGCTGCTGAGGCCTGCACACCACCGCGCCAAAATCCATGATCGCCTGATTGTATACACCCGGCTGCTCTCTGTCCAGCAACGTCTCAGCCACCAGCGTGTACTTTTTTTTACCCACTGTGGTATCGATGGGCGTGTCGTCTCCCATATAGCGCGACAGCACCCGCAGCACATTCCCATCTACCACCGCATAAGGAAGATTAAAAGCAAAGGAAGCAATGGCTGCCGCCGTATAGGGACCTATGCCTTTCAACGCCCGAATGCTCTCATAATCACCGGGGAACCTGCCTTCGTACTCGCCGGCAATTTTTTTTGCCGTGGCGATGAGATTGCGACAACGACTGTAATAACCAAGACCTTCCCAGCATTTGAATACCTTTTGCTCCGGCGCCTTCGCCAGATCAGTAATGGTAGGGAACGCATGAACGAACTTCTCGTAATAAGCCCAGCCCTGCTCCACACGGGTTTGTTGTAATATTATTTCACTCAACCATATCTTATATGGGTCCTTTTCGCCCTTCCAGGGCATGGTCCGGAAATTCTCATTTTTGTGCCATTTTAGCAGTTTTTTCGTGAAATCGTCTTTTTTTACCATCATTTGACCTAATTTAGTCCTCACTAAAAAATTCTCAATCAATATTTTATAGAATCCTTGCACAAATAAACCAAATCTCTTATTTTGATCTTCGAAAAAGGGTATGGACAAGTAGTTGTGAATTAAAAATTTTGTTATATATTTAAAATCAGAAACTTATAAAACTTAATCCCCATGAGAAAGGCAGACCTGGTTAACCAGATATCGGAAAAAACAGGCATACCTAAGGTTGACGTCCTGGTGACGTTGGAAACTATGTTCAAAGAAGTAAAAGAAACCCTTTCCCAGGGAGAAAATATTTATATCCGGGGATTCGGTAGCTTCATCACGAAGAAAAGAGCTGCGAAAATCGGCCGAAATATAAAGAAAAATGTCGCAGTTCACATTCCTGAGCACTTTATTCCTGCTTTCAAACCCGCAAAAGAGTTTGTAGCAGAAGTAAAAAAATTGCAGTCTGTTAAAGAAGATCAGCCAAACCCGGATGAAGAGATGTAATTTGCGCTCGGAAAATGCGATAGCATGAAGAGACAGCAAATCATCGTTACCGGCACAGGCGTGCTTTTATTACTTGCTCTGTACTTTTTTGGACAAACAGTTCCTCCGCAAAAAAAGATGGAGCCCCCCGAGGGGGGGACTTCGGGGGCTTCCATTTCAAGACCTATCAGTACCGGGGATATTCTACAGTCCTCACAATCAAAGCTTACTCCAACGCAACTGGAATACGTCACCCGGCTGCAGCATGCTGTGGTAAGGGGAGATGTAAAGGTGCAGCAGCTAAATGCATACCGGCAGTTGGCCGCCTTCTGGCGGGATTCCGTCCAGTCCGGCTTTCTTCCCTTTGCATATTACACGGGAGAAGCAGCTAAATTGGAAAATTCTGAAAAAAGTCTCACCTTTGCTGCCCGATTATTTTTAGAAAGTCTGCGTGGGCAGGACAATCCGGCGATAAAAAGCTGGATGGCTACCAACGCTAAAGAGTTGTTTGAAAAGGCATTAGAACTGAATCCCCAGAATGATTCCACGAAAGTGGGCCTGGGCGCGAGTTACGTTTTCGGTAGCTCCGCAGGCAGCCCGACAGAGGTCATGCAGGGAATTCAGCAGATTTTGGAAGTAGCTCGCCGCGATTCTACCAATATGTATGCCCAGTTCATGCTGGGCTGGGGAGGCATCGTATCAGGGCAATTTGATAAAGCTATTGAACGTTTGACGACAGTCGTACGACATCAACCTGCCAACATCGAAGCAATACTCCTTCTGGCCGAAGTCTATCAGCAGCAAGGGAATAAGTCAGCGGCCATTCAATGGTATCAGACAGCCCGGCGGCAGATCGACAATCCGGAAATGATCAAGGAGATCGATCAAAATATCCAGGCCTTACGCTAATACGCTAAGTCTTTCATGGGGAACGGGAAACAAAAGAGAATTTATTTTTAAACTATAAAA
>DASZWE010000401.1:0-4473 GCA_035546735.1 Puia sp. | reverse complement strand
GAAGGCATCGGATGCCAGCACGGCTCCTTTCAGGGAGAACTTGAACTGTTCGGCTTTGGTGATGGATTGCCGCAGGGAATCGATACGGCTGGTCTGTCCGCAGCCTTTACCTACCAGCTGACGATCTTTTATGAGGGCGATAGCGTTTGACTTCAGATGCTTGCATACTATATTGGCGAAGGCCAGGTCTTCCTTCTCGGCGTCGGTGGTAGTGCGGCCGCCTACTTCTTTCCATTCGGCGTAGTTGCCTTCATCCTGTTGCTGCTGGAGCACTCCATTCAGGAGGCTGCGGTACTGGAAGGAGGGAGTAAGGCGGGCTTTTTGACGAAGGAGGATGCGATTTTTTTTGGAGCGGAGCACTTCCAGGGCGTCATTGTCAAAGGCGGGTGCGATGAGAACTTCGAAGAATATCTCGTTGATGGCTTCTGCCGTGGCCTTATCCACGGGCATATTGCAGGCTAATACGCCCCCAAAAGCGCTCTCGGGGTCGCCTGCCAGGGCGGCACCCCAGGCCTGTTTTAACGCCGGGCGGATGGAGATACCGCAGACATTTGTGTGTTTTATAATGGCGAAAACAGCTTCGCGGGTGTTCGTGAATTCCTGGATAAGCTGGGTGGCGGCGTCCACATCCACCAGGTTATTATATGATAATTCCTTGCCGTTTACCTGTTCAAAAAGCTCATCCAATTTGCCATAAAAACGGGCTGATTGATGGGGGTTTTCACCGTACCTGAGTGATTTGGGGGAGGGGGCGGATTCCAGGAAGTATTCGGCTTCGGGGGCCGGGTAGGTCTTACCGGGGGCGGTAAAATATTGGGCGATGACCACGTCATAATGCGCACATACTTCGAAGGCTTTGGCGGCCAGCAGGCGGCGCTGTTCCAGGGTGGTGGTCCCTTTTTGCTGATCCAGGACTTGTTCCAGGTAGGCATATTCGTTCTTTGAGCCTATGACAACCACGTCTTTATGATTTTTGGCCGCTGCCCGGATCATAGAGGGGCCTCCTACGTCTATCTTTTCGATGATGGCTTCGTCGTCGGTGGTGGAAGCGACGGTCTGTTCGAAAGGGTAGAGGTCCACGATCACGAGGTCTATTTCGGGGATATGGTAGCGGGCCATTTCGTCCAGGTCGGTGGGTTTGTCCCTTCTTCCCAGGATGCCTCCAAAGACGGAGGGGTGGAGGGTTTTGACCCTTCCTCCCAGGATGGAGGGGTAGGAAGTAAGGCTTTCCACGGGTGTGCAGGGTACGCCCAGGGCTTCAATGAACTGCTGCGTACCGCCTGTGGAATAGATCGTTACGCTGTCCTGGTGTAGCTTTTTTACGATGTTGTCCAGGCCGTCCTTATAGAAAACGGAAATGAGCGCAGATTTGATCTTTTTCTCCATTGATTGGGCTGTTGATTGTTAATGTCTAATGTCTATCCTTCAGACGGGCCGTCTTTTGCGGCTTCCAGGTCTGTAAGGACCCGTGGTCCGCCCGGGAAGGCGCGAATTTACAAAAAAAAGCGCTGGAATGAACCACTGATTGGATAATCTAACCAGGAAAAGGGTGGATGCCAGATGGTGGGATATGTTCGGCAACACTCCGGGATTACCCGCCTGCCGGTAGATGGACAGATGGGTACCCGGAAGTCTTGAATGGTAACAGCGGTAAGCACTTGACAAGCAATAGTAGCACAGAATGAACCGGAGGTTCGTCTTCTGAAGGCTTCAGGCTTCAGACTGCTGTGCCCGCAGGGTTCTTTTTCTCATGTGTACTACATAATAATATCAATGTCCTGCAGATCTTATGAGTGGCTTTAGGCCGAGGACCGGGGTCCTCTTCAAGGTAACATCAGCATACATACCCATACACGCAGTGATAAAAACAGGATAAGGTGTTAATGGTTATGTATGCTGTTGCTGATGCATAATAGTTTGGTGGTCAGGGGATTCTCTTGAAACGATCTAAGGATATCAAATTGTAAAAACGGGACGCTGAAGAACCTCTTTACTAATTTCAGATAAAATCTCCGATATGGAAGTTTTCGGGAAGAGAAATTAAGACGGTATTTTGTTGCGTATTATACGTGGGTTTTGACCACGTTTTTTTACGTCCTCTACCTTCGTTGTTTTACTGTTTTTTTACTGATGAAAAAACGTTTTTTTTGTAATATTTCCTCCCTGAGTCTTTGATCCCCTTTAGCTTATAAATAATACTAATTCATAATTGTTTGATTGTGATGGTTGTGCGCGTGTTCTCTCAGAGACTTGGGGAATACTTTTACAAAAGCAAATTATTCTTCAACATTCAAACGCAACAAACCATGAACACAATTGAAAAAAAATCATTAAAGGTTGGAAAGTATGTAAGCACAGAGCATGTAGATACCATTGTCAGGAATTACAAGAAAGAGCGCTGGTTACAGAATTCCGAGCGCATCGGTAAGGAAGACACGTTGAATCTTTGGTTAAGCGCCGAAGAGCTGGAGGAGTTTATTCAGACTGCCAAGATGCATGGCGCTGATGGCATCCGTGTATGCTTTGGTGTTTATGGTGAAAAATGTCCGAAACCTGGCATGGAGGACAAACAAACGGTGGCTTTTGTAGCTACTGCCAGCGAGCTTAACAACGACGGCTATATTGTACATAATGATCTCAATATAGGTGAGGAGAGCAAACCGGAGATCCTGGCGTACAATATGATCAACCCCTGGTTTCCGCCTCCTTCCAGCGCCAATGTTGGATCTGTGATGGTGGCCGATAAGGACAAGGGATTGCAGGTTATCTAAAACGAAAGACGATCACAGAATATCAGGGGCCCGCTTAGCAGCGGGCCTTTTTTGTTGTATTTTAGCGGCATGCAGTACAGCATATACTTTACGCTGGTGATCATCAGCTTTTTAGCAAGTCTTACGGCGTATTTTCAAAAAAATACTCCCCGCTATCTCCGGCTATTCCCCCTATTCCTGCTGGTGACCATCATTGTGGAAGTCGTTTCCACCTGGATGACCCTTCATAACAGATCCGCCCTTCTGTTGTATAACTTCTTTGGTACCTTTGAATTTCTTTTCTATATATATGTAGTAAGAGAGAATATCCGGAGCCGGCGGGTGAAAAAGCTCCTGCTTTATACGACCTGGCTGTTTGTCCTGATAGTGGTGATCAATTTCCTTTTTATTCAGCGGACAGCGGGATTCAATTCCTTCACCTATGCGTTGGGATGTCTGCTTATAGCCGTCATTTGCATCTATTATTTTTTCGAGCTTTTCCAGTCGACGACCTCCGTGAACCTGACCCGTCAGCCAGCTTTTTGGATATGCGCCGGTCTTATATTCTTCTATGCCTGCAGTTTCCCTGTCTATGCGCTGTTGAATTTTCTCAAGGAAGCTCCCGACATCATTAAGAAAAATTTCGGGGTAATCCTTCTTCTATTGAATGTTTTACTATATTCATCTTTCACTATCGCCTTTTTATGCCGGCTCAGGGTCAGGAACTCTACGTCATAATTTTATTGGGAATGGTGCTGGCCTTGTTATTGGTCGGCTTCATTCTCGTACTGTTATTCCTATATCAAAAAAGACAGCACCGGCAGGAACAGCAGCTGGCACGTATCCGGCAGGAATATGAACAGGAATTGCTCCGGAGCCAGTTGGAGATCCAGGAGGCGACCTTCAAGACCATCGCCCAGGAATTGCATGACAATATCGGGCAGGTATTGTCGGTGGTAAAGCTGTCGCTATCCATTTTGCCTTTGGAGGCTAGTCACCCCGCGTATGAGAGTGTCCAGAACAGCCGTCAGATGCTGAATAAGATCATTTATGACATGGCGGATCTCACCAAGAGCCTGCATACGGACAGGATCAGCCAGATCGGGCTGGTGGAAGCCATCAGATTTGACGTGGAAAGTCTCCGGCGAACGGGGTTGGTAGAGGTGAGCTTCCAGGTGACCGGCAATGAATATCCGATTGAAGGTCAACGGGCTATATTCCTTTTCCGGATGTTCCAGGAGATGATGAACAACATTTTAAAGCATTCTAAAGCCACCCACGTAAAAATTGCTGTAAATTACCTGATTGATGATAAATTTGAGCTGCAGGTTGAGGACAATGGGGTAGGATTTGACCCTGTAAAGAAGCAGGTACAGGCTTCCTCCTCCAGCGGTATAGGCCTGAAAAGTATGACAAACCGTGCCCGTCTCATCGGAGGCGAAATAACTATTCAGAGCCAGCCTGGAAAAGGAACTGTAATAAAAGTGGAATTGCCCCTGGAAAGGGAAGCTTTATAATTTGTTTATGGGAGCAGCACTTAAGAAAATACAGGTAGGCATTGTTGATGATCACAGTCTTTTACGAAAGGCGTTAGCCAAACTGATCGATTCATTCGAAAACTATTCGGTCCTGTTTGAAGGAGACAATGGGAAAGAAATAAAGGCCAAGATCACCCAGCATATTGTGCCGGATATTATCCTGCTGGATGTCAATATGCCGGATA
>DASZWE010000400.1:0-5606 GCA_035546735.1 Puia sp. | reverse complement strand
ATACAATCCGGCAGCGCCTGCAGTCCTGCTCTATTCAGAAAGTCCAATAGCTCATCACCGTCCTGGAATAGGAGAACTTCAACCTGTGGGAAAAGGCGTTGCATACCCACACGAAAGAAGTCACGGTCATCCGGGTCATCGTCTGCCAGCAGGACAAATGGAAATTGACTGGTCATTGATAAGGTTATTTAAAAGGATATCAAATGACGCACAGGCGAATTGTAAGGGTGATTCAAAGTTAAAGCTATTTTTCCCTTTTTTCAAAATTGGGTGCATCAACTTAGGAAGGGGGACAAAGCGCCAATGCCGTCTGTCAGATCACGGCTCAGTGTTAGTAAAAGCTGGTTTGAACTTTGTAACCGGGGAAGCAGAAAAAAGTGCGAAAATTGGTCAGGGGTTGTTCCGGGAAGTGTTCCTGCCCCAGATAATTGGAGCCATTTCTAAAAGCTCTTTTTCAGCGAGTTGCTTGTAAATTTCTTTTAGTTTTTCCTTCTTTTTTTCCAGGTCTTCTATGGAGCCGTTGTCCAGACAATCGATGAAATTCTTGATCTCATCATTGAGGAGTTTCCGAAGCCTTGAAGCAGATAGCTCGCTAATTGCCTTTTCCATGTAGGAAGTAAAATCCTTTTGCGTCAATAATCGTTCCATATTTGCTTTAGGACTCATATCATAAAGTAAATATATAGTAGCTGGTAAGTGGAAATCCCGCGCTGGACTACCTGAAAAACCAAAACTGGATCATATTGGCGATCTATGAAAGCCAGATATTTGCTAATACAAATTTTATTCATATGATCAACGCATTTGCTCAGCTCTATCTTCGCCTGGCACTTGGCGCCGGCTTTTTTATCATCGGATGCGACAGGCTTGGCTTCTGGGGACCTTATGGCAAGCCCTGGGTAAGCTGGGGGGACTGGAAACATTTTTCGGCTTATGCACATGAGTTGATGGGCTTCCTACCCGGCTGGCTTGCGGAAGTGCTGGCTATCATTGCCACCGTTGCGGAGATCTCTTTCGGCATTCTTTTATTGGCCGGTCTGTTCACCCGCGAGGCGGCTTTTGGCAGTGGCGTGCTCACGGCATGTTTTGCCATCGCTATGACCATTACAAATGGGATTACTTCTCCCATCAATTATTCCGTGTTTACGGTGAGCGCAGCCAGCTTTCTGCTCAGCGCCCAGCCCTGGCATCGCTGGAGTCTGGATGCGGTATTCAGGGGTTGATCAGGGAGTGGGCGTCGCCGACAGGTGATACAGTAACAATCCATACCCTACTCCTGCCGGGTCCGAGGTATTGGCCAGCTGAAAGCACATATACTTTCCGTCGGTGGAGATCACCGGATTAGAGGCTTTCCCGCCTTCATAGTCATTGAAACGGGTCAGGCGTACGAAGTCTTTTCCGCTGCCGTCCAGCCTTAGTTTCCAGATATCGATATTTCCGCCGCCCCGTCGGCCACCCAGCCAGTCGCATTGCCTGTCGCCTTCGACACAGGTATATTTTCCGCCCGGGAAGATGCCTTCACATTCATTGTAGGTGCCCGGCGCGTTGGAGTTGTTTGTTACCGCGCCTGTCTTCAGATCGAGGGTCATGACGGAAGCAAGACCACCGGGTTCATAGCAGGTGAATGTCATCTTTGAATCGTTGTCGAAAAAATCCTGCGCTTCGATGGTACAGCTCCTGTCGGGGCTCTCGTATACTATTTTCTGGTTTACGATCTTCGGTGTTCCGGAGGATGTGTCGACATCCGCCACGATGAGGCGCGAGGCGCCTTCGGGAATCTCTGCTATTTGTTCATGTATCTGGGAAAAGGCGATCTTCATGCCTTGTTTGGAAATAGCCATTCCTTCACTCATTTTTATTCCCAGCTTGATGGGTTTTGATCCTGGCTGTTTGCTAAGGAACCACAGCTCGTTGTCCCGTGTGCGACTGACGTGGATATCTTCAAATTTTTCGGGGCCGATGAGGATATAGTCGCCTGAGACGAGGTGCATGACCCGGAGAAAGGCAGCGGCAGGAATGCGACAGGTGAGGCAGGTGATCTTATTGGTCTTCAGATCGATGACCATGGCGTCCCCAAAGCTTTTTGTCATGAAGGCGACGCGGTTGTTGTCCGGGGAGAAGTCGGCGCGTTCGCCAAAGGAGGTAAGGATGGTGATGTTGGGAGGCAGGTGATCCAAGGGGTTGCCGACCACTCGCTTATGCGGCTGTTCGGGCTGGCCGGCCAGGCGGCCGGTGGAGGTTAGTACGATGAGGACGGCTGTCAGCAGTTTTGTGGTCATAGGCCCAAAGTTTGTGACAAAGTACGGTGTTTGTTTTTTACAGAGAAAATGTCGATTTTTCCGTCAGCAGGATGGGGGTGAGAATATGAAAATAAAAACTAATGTCTTGAGCAATATAGGCGGCTTTATCGAGAAGGAAAGGTCCAACATGAACTGGTGGGATAAATTAACCCGTAACTATCCCGAGGTACGAAACACGCGAAGCCTTTCCGAACCTGTCATCGACATGGGACAGGAGAAGGTTATCCGCCCATCCATTTTTGAACGGGTGCCTGGGATGGTATTTGCGCTCGGCTTTGTGGTTTTATGGTTAATTTTCTTGAAAATGCTGGTGATGGGCAATGGACCGTGGGGAATTGTCTTGGTTGGCCTTTTATATTTGTCCTTTCTGCTATTCATTGTCATTCGAAGGTTCTTTTTCCAAAAACGATATAATTATACCGTTCGGGTGAGCCCGGCAGGTATCGCCATCAATGAAACTCAATTCTTATGGAGTGAAATAACCGAGACGTGCATCCTGACCCGAGGCGAAGGACAATTATGGAATAACTATCTTATTATTTTTAAAAACGATGGGGGCATTGTGAAACAGGACATGCGCATGTTGTCTGTAGGTGCGATAAAGATGGCCACCATCATTGAATATTTTAAGAAGCAGGCTATTGCCTAGCCTTCGACAGATACACCCGTTGGCTTCTGTAATCCAATATCACGTAGGCAAATTGTTGAAAGAACCCAAGCCCGATGAGCCTTTCCACGGCCAGCTTATTGGTCGAGATGACGGCGGTATAGGGGTTTTTTGGAATAAAGACCGTGTCAAGGAGGCTACTGGTCTCTACTTCGCTGGCGCTGCCGGGCGTTGAGAAATCTTGCATTTGTTTATCAATATGCTTCTGCGCTCTCGTGAGCTGCTTGAAGTCTTTCGAAGGTAGCAGCATACCTCCATTGAAACCGAGGTCCAGCTGAAGCCGTCTTATTCTGCCATCTTTGAATCCAACATTTATCCATATAGTATTGTTGGAGAAATTGGCTGGTATCAAGGAGGCTCCCTCCATATCCCCTACTGAATCGATGCTGGAAGCGAATGTCAGGGTATTGTTATTAAAGTTGATCTCCCATACGCCTTTCGATATGAGGTCTTCTCCGAAGGCGCCCTGCGTCGGCCCGGTGATCTTGTAAAAAGGGACATGGGCGAAGAGTACCCTACCCAGCCCAACCGTGTCGCAGGTATATACTTCGCCTTTAATGCGGGTCCCATCGGCCGTTGTCGTGGAGTAGAAGGCCGGTGAGCTTTTTGTGACAGAGCCTGCGTCCAGGAGTGCAATGTCGTTTATCCAGGTGGGCGAATCATTATCCCAAAGCAATTCTCTGTGCAGGCCAGACTTGCCCCAGTAGGTGGTAACGATAATGCCCCGGGGAGTAATGTGTAGCGGCATGGTCAGCCTGAAGCTGGCCGGCAAAACCTTTGTGTCTGCCTCCGGATGCTGCGCACATCCGGACAGGTAGGATAGTAGCAATAAGGCAGGAAGCGCTCTCATTTTTTTGTGGATGCCGGCAGCAGGCTTTTCATATCGATGTAATAAATATCCCCCAGTCCATTGCCTGCGCTGTGCAGCCGGCGATCAAAGGTTTTTGTGTCCTCCCGTTGGGGCAGTGTATCGATGATCCTGTTCCTGCTGCTGCCGAAGAAAAAATATTTTCCATCTCTTGTCACCTTACCGCCCCATTCGGTGGCGGAGGAGTTGATGGGTTCGGGTAGCTTTTCTGCTTTGGTCCATACTCCATTTACCCGATGGCTGATATAAAAATCCGCATTGCCGATGCCATTGGGATAGGTGGCCATAAAGATCAGGTAGCTTTCATCGGGCGCGATGTAAGGTTCGTATTCGTTGTCGGCCGTGTTGATGGAATCGCCCAGGTTCTCGGGTGGGCCATACTGTCCGTTGGTAAGCCTGGACACATAGATATCGCTCCGGCCCCTGCCGCCTTTTCGTCCGGAACCAAAATAAAGGTTACCGTTATCCGCCAGTGTCGGAAAGTATTCGCTGTTGCTGCTGTTGATATTGCTGTCCAGGTGAACGGGCTTTCCCCAGCCGGTGGCGGTAATGTCCACTTTCCAGATGTCCCAGTCGGACCTGGCGGGCTCGTCTTTTTTTACGGGCCTGTTGGAAACAAAATAAAGCGTTCTGCCATCCTTTGTCACGAAGGGGTCGGCGTCTGTGTATTGTCCTGAGAAGGGGGCGATCTGTGGAATGGACCATTTGCCGCCCTTCTTATATGAAATGTATATGGAGAAGAAGCCGGCATCGGGGAGGCCTTTTAAAAAGTATAGTGTGTCACCGGTGGGTGAAAAGGCGGGATGGGTTTCGTAATCACCGGTGGAGATGACGCCTTCGGCAAAGATGCGTGGCTGGGCGTTCGCCGGGAGGACAAGGAATGACAGGGTCGCTGACAAGAGCAGGGTGGTGGTTCTCTGGTTCATTGTATATGTATACGAAGATAAAAAAAGGCGCTGTGATATATTTTTTTATAATATGTTGATAATTATTCATTTAGGCTTTCGGATCACTTGCGAATAACTCACACTAACCAGAAAGGTGGCCTGATAACCATGCCTAAAAACAAGATGTTCTTACTTTGACATCAATCAAAAAATGGGATATGCCAATCAAGAAAATCCTGTCCTTTCTAATCGCATCATTTGTTGCATTTTTTCTCGGAGGCTGTGGCGGTCCGCCTACCGTCGCCACTATCTCCATTATAGGTGAGAACAGCTCGACCTTACAGGCCATGATGAGCTTAAAGGACTCATTCGAATCACGAAACCCTTCTATCCATTTGCAATTTAATCCCAATACGTTTGAGGAAGCCAGGACCAAGTCGGATCAGGATTTTGTAGAGAAGAAAGGTCAATATGATATCATCCTTCAATATAATTTCACATTATCCTCCTCTGTCCGTAACAACTACGTGTATATGATAAATGATCTGACGAAAGATATACCCGCTGAAAAAAAATCTTTTGAATCGGACATTTTCCCGAACCTGTGGAATGAGCTGGGATATTACTACAATGATGCATTGAATCCAACTGCCGGCAAAAAGATGGTCAGCTATCCCTATATAGGTATTTCGATGGTGCTGATGTATAACAAGCCGATGTTTGAAAACGAGGCGAACAAGGCCGATTATCAAAAGAAATATGGACAGCCGCTGAATGTCCCATCGTCCTGGGAGGATATGCTAAAGGCAGCTGAATTTTTTACCGACAGACAGAAGGGTACTTTTGGCATTTGTATGGAGGGCGCTGCTTTTTACTTAAACCCT
>DASZWE010000399.1:0-10880 GCA_035546735.1 Puia sp. | reverse complement strand
CTATGTACAGGACCTGAACGGGGTGAATGGAAATGTATTCAGCTGGGTAGCGCCTGTGAATGGCCAGATGCAGGGCTCTTACGAAGCGGCCCAGTTTCTCGTAACGCCAAAGACCCAGCAGGTGATGACCGTGGGCGCCGACTATACGCCGAACAAGCGTACGACGATGAGCGCGGAGGTGGCCAAAAGCCATTATGATGTCAATACCCTGTCCTCTATCGACAAGGGTAATGATGAAGGCTATGCGGCGAAGTTCTCCTTTAAAAATGCCTTGCCGATGGGGGCTGCCGCCCGGGGGTTGCAGCTGACATCCAACGCAGGATATGAGTATGTACAGAATAATTTCAAGCCCCTGGAACGTCTGCGTTCCGTTGAGTTCAATCGTGACTGGGGGCTGTCGCTGAATGCCGGAACAGCCACGGAGAAGATATATACGGCGGGTCTGCAGCTGGGCGACAAAAAGCTGAACCTCCTTCGATATGACATCGGAAGATATGAGCGGGGAGATGGATTCAGCGGCACACGTCATATTTTTACGCAAAAGCAAAACATCAGGGGATGGCGTTTGAACGATCAGCTGAGCATCACCAGTACCGACAGCATTACGTATAAGGGGGCCTTTGTTCGCCCGGCCATCGACCTGTCCAAACAATTTACCCGCCTGAAGAACTATACCATCGGAGCTGCCTGGTCCATGGAGAGCAACCAGCAGAAGGACAAGCAGACCGACACCATCACGGCTACGAGCTACGCTTTTCAAACCTTCCAGGCGTATCTCAAAAGCGCCGACAACAAGCAAAACCGCTGGGGGATGACCTTTACCACCCGGGAGAACAGCTATCCTTATGGCAAGTCCCTTATCATCGGGGACCGCAGCAGGACCTTTAATTTTACCGCCGACCTCCTGAAGAATCCCCATCACCAGTTCCATTTGAATGCCACCTATCGCAAGTTGGACATCGTCCGGAGCGGTCTGACAAACCAGACGGCGGACAACAGTCTGCTGGGACGGGCGGAATATCTTGTCAACGGATGGAAAGGATTGTTGAAAGGGAATGTGCTGTATGAGGTAGGGTCGGGGCAGGAGCAGAAGAAGAACTTCACCTATCTGCAGGTTCCGGCAGGGACGGGACAATATGCGTGGATCGATGTAAATAAGGACGGCATCCAGCAGCTGACGGAATTCGTATTGGCGCAGTTCCAGGACCAGGCGCAGTATATAAGGGTATATACGCCAAGCAATGAATACATCAAGGCCAACTATAATACCTTCAACTATAGCCTTACGTTAAACCCCCGTACCGTAGTGGATATGGTAAAAGGCAGCCCTTTCAGCCGCCTGCTGGGCAGGATCGTGCTTCAATCCTCGCTGCAGTTGTCCCAGAAGCAGCAGGCGAAGGGGGTGGTGCAGCTGAACCCATTCAAGGCTCCCCTGGACGATACGTCCCTTATCACCCGTACGATGGTCGTGGTGAATACATTTTCTTTCAACAGGATGAACTCGCACTGGGGCGTTGATATCAGCAATACCCGTAATGGCGCAAAAACCCTGCTGACCTATGGATATGAAACAAGACAGCTGGTGGAGTGGATGGCAAGGATAAGGATCAATATCAGCCGGAGCATGGCTTTTAACACAGTCCTGCGGCAGGGCACCAATCAGCTGAGCAATACCGGCGCCAATTTCGACAGCAGCAATTATTTTTTGCGACAATTCTCGACCGAGCCGAATATCACCTATACGAAGGGCGCCAATTTCCGCATCGGCATGGGATATAAGCTAAGCTCCAAAGTGAATAACCCGGAGTTCGGCGGACAGCATTATACTTCCAGCGCGTACAATATGGACTTCAAGTACAACATCGTTCAAAGCACCTCCATACAGTCGAAATTCACCTATAACCAGATCGCCTATAAGCTGAAGGACGGCAACGCCGCCAGCACGAGCTCTTCCATATCCTATGTGATACTGGAGGGATTGATGCCGGGGAAGAACTATCTATGGAATGTGGACCTTACGAAGAAGCTGGGCAGCAGCCTGGAGCTAAGCATTCAGTACGAGGGTAGAAAGGCGGGAGATGCGAATATCGTGCATACGGGCCGCGCGGCGTTACGAGCGCTGCTTTAAATGAACAAGGGCCGTCTTGCGACGACCCTTGCAAATATTTATTCGACAACAATTCTAACCAAATAAACCACCTTTCTTCAGCTCGCGGGTTCCTTCACCGATCTTGAAACCATTGTGGTAGATCTCGATCTTGTAGTTACCCCTCTGGAATTCGCTGTTTTGTTTCCAGGCGAACTGTACAGATTTTTGCTTGCCGGATTCGAAGTCTACAGGAACTTTTGCAGTATAAACCTTGTCGCCTTCGTCACGGGTAGTAAAGGTACCGGAACCCAGTGCAGGGACAGAGATGGGCTTGCCATCGGGGCCGGTGATACAGACGTATACATCGGTCTGGCCTGTCTGTGCGATGCGGTTGGAAACGTCAAAACCAATTACCAGCTTGTTTACTTTACGGGCGGTGGTAGTTTCCTTATCCTTGCCGTCTTTCCTTTCATGCATGGGCGTGACGGAAATGTTGGAGGCGTTAAGCGTAGAGGCGATGTCCACCTTCTTTTCCGGGTCCTGTTTGGCCGTAGTGGTCGTTTGCAGGTCGGTCGTCAGCTTTTCCTTATCGGCAGTCAGCTGCGTCTTGTCAGCCGTGAGCTGTTGATTGTCCTGGGTCAGCTGGGCAACCTGCTGTTCCAGGCTGCTGACCTTATCGTTCAATTCCTTGATCAGGTCTTCGGCCTTTTTCTTTTCGGCCTCGGTCAAATGTTCTTTCTTCAACAGACCGCGGATATTGGCTTTCAGCTTAGCGATCTGGGTATTACCCTCAGCCAGCTGGCCTTGTAATTTGTTATTGGTGCCGGTGAGAGAATCCAGTCTTACCAGGGCGTCGTCGAAATTCTTCTGTAATTGTCCTTTCTCGTCGGAAACCTTGGCAATTTGAGCTTGCTGTTGGGTTTGAACCTGCTCTTGTTTGTTGTTATTCCAAAGCAGATAGCCCCAGGTGCCTAAGAAGCCGGCGGCCAGTAAGCCAATAACCAGATTCTTGTAATCCTTTTTAGGAGGTTGACTTTGGGGAGTCGCTGATGGATAATTGGTTGTCGTACTCATGGTTTATTGTTTTTTCAATAGTTATGAAATAAAGACTTTTTGATCAGAGAATTTTGTTTTTTTGAGTTCCAATTCTCCTTTTGACTAAAACCGTGCCAAAATCATTTTATTGTCCTGGAGCCATTGATTATTATAGATTTATGTACATTTGGATCATAATTTAGCAGAATGTCGGTTGAAAAAATACTCGCAGACTGGAGAAAATCGAAGTTCAAGCCCGTCTACTGGCTGGAGGGAGAAGAGGAATATTATATAGACAAGCTGGTGGAGTATGCGGAACATCAGATCCTGTCCGAAGCAGAAGCCGGATTTAATTTAACAGTCTTTTATGGCAAGGATGCAGACTGGACGGCTGTTATCAATGCATGCCGGCGGTATCCCATGTTTGCGGAAAGACAGGTGGTGCTGTTGAAAGAGGCGCAGCAGATGCGTGATATCGACAAGCTGGAAGCGTATATCGAGAAGCCGCTGGCTTCGACCGTATTCGTTGTGTCCTATAAGGAGAAGAAGGTGGATGGCCGCAGCAAGCTGGCCAAACTGCTGAAGGAGCGGGCGGAGCTTTTCACCACGAAGAAGCTGTATGACAACCAGCTGCCGGACTGGACGAGCGAGCTGGTACGGTCGAAGGGATATACGATCACGCAGAAAGCATTGCTGTTGCTGGTAGATCACATCGGCAATGATCTGAGCAGGATAGACAATGAAGTGGACAAGCTGCTGGTGAACCTCGCCGGCAGGAACAATATTACGGAGGACGACATTGAGAAATATGTTGGGGTCAGCAAGGAGTACAATGTGTTCGAGCTGCAGGATGCATTTGCCAAGCGGGATAAGGTCAAGGCCATGCGCATCATTCAATATTTCGAGAGCAATCCCAAGGCGGCGCCCATTCAGCTTATCCTGCCCAGTCTCTACAATTTCTTCAGCAAGGCCTATATGATCTTTGGTCAGTCCGCATCGGATGAGAAGAGCGTGGCGGCGGCCATTGGCGTCAATCCCTTTTTTGTAAAGGACTATCTGGCTGCCACACGCAACTATGGTTATACAGGTATCGAGCAGGGGTTGCTGCTGCTGCATGCGTATAACCTCCGGAGCGTGGGAGTAGGCAGCGTCGGCACGGAAGATGGGGCGCTGCTGAAAGAGCTGGCGGTGAAGATCATGTCCTGACCCGGCGGCGCGTGCCCGATGGCATTTAGCCGAGGGCGGTGACGGCATTTTCCTTGTCCTTTGCCAATTGCTGTTTCAGGGCATCCAGTCCCCCAAATTTTTGTTCGCCACGAAGGTGCTTTTTTATAAATACGCGAAGGGTCTTTCCATACAGGTCGCCGTCGAAGTCGAAGATATTGACCTCGATGACCCTGCGGGTGCCATCCACCGTGGGCCGTACGCCGATGTTCATCATGCCCTTCATGGGATGAGGATTGTCGAACGGGCCGGCTGTATTGATCCCTTCCTCGCTGAGCTGACCGGGCACTTCTACTATCTCTACTGCATACACTCCATCGCCCGGGATAAGCTTTTCGGCATCGTCCACCTGCAGATTGGCGGTGGGATAGCCGATGGTACGTCCCAGCTTATTGCCTTCTGTCACGCGTCCGGAGAAAAAGAAGTCATAGCCTAAGAGCCGGTTGGCTGTAGCAAGATCTGCCTGGCCGATGGCTTCCCTGATACGGGTGGAGCTGACCGATACCTCATTGAGGAGATATACGGGGATCTCCTGCAGCTGGAATCCTTCGCGGCGGCTAAAATCTTCCAGCAGGTGATAGTCTCCTTTCCGCCCTTTGCCAAACTGATGGTCATAGCCTATGATGATGGTATGGGGATGGAATTTTTGCAACAGGAATTCTTTTACATATTGTTCGGCGCTGAGCTGCGAGAAGGCTTCTGTGAAAGGAACGATCACCAGGTGGTCCACCTTTTTCCAGGACAGGAGCTCGATCTTTTCCCGGAGGGTATTGATGAGCCGGATGTCTGCCGTAGCGCCCCGGACTATTTTCCGGGGATGTGGGTGGAATGTTATGATCACCGTCTGGCCATCGATGCGGGCTGCTTCCCGGTGCAGTTGCTCCAGGATCTTCTGATGTCCGGTGTGTACGCCGTCGAAAGTGCCAATGGTGATGACAGCGCGTCGAAAGGCAGGCAGGTGGTCTATATTTCTATATATGTGCATGGGGGGGCGAATTGGCCGCAATTTATTACTTTTGCCGCACTATGTCATTGTACGCAGCACGTGGAGTTTCCGCTCAGAAAGAAGAAGTTCACCAGGCCACCGAAAAGCTGGATAAGGGCCTTTACCCAAATGCATTTTGTAAGATATACCCCGACTATCTTGGAGGTGACGAGGCATGGGTCAATCTCATGCATGCGGATGGGGCCGGCACCAAGAGCATATTGGCCTATCTCTACTGGAAGGAGACAGGTGATCTTTCCGTCTGGAAAGGCATCGCCCGGGATGCCATCGCCATGAACCTGGATGACCTGCTTTGCGTGGGGATACATGACAATTTCCTTTTTTCTTCCACCATTGACAGGAACAAAAAAAATATCCCCGGAGAGGTGCTGGAGGCGCTGATCAACGGCTCGCAGGAGTTTTTCGACGAGCTGGCGACATTCGGTGTAGGCATCAAATATTTAGGAGGGGAGACGGCGGACGTTGGCGACGTGGTGAGGACGATTGCCGTCAATGGCACCATGACCGCGCGGTGGCCCAAGGACAAGCTGGTAACAAATGATAAGATTACCGCAGGAGATGTCATGGTAGGATTTGCCAGCTATGGCCAGGCGGTGTATGAGACCGGCTATAATAGTGGCATCGGCAGCAATGGTCTTACCAGCGCCCGGCATGATACGCTCCACAAGACGTATGGCGCCCGCTTCCATGAGTCGTATGACACCAGTCTGGACGAACACGTCGTTTACATCGGTCCACATAAAATGACGGACCCTGTGGACGTGCCTGGCTCGGGGGGAGGGATCGATATCGGTCATTTGCTATTGAGCCCCACCCGCACCTATGCCCCGTTGCTGAAGCGGCTGCTGACCGAACAGTTCGGGGGGATACATGGGCTTATCCATTGCAGCGGGGGCGGGCAGACCAAGTGTATGAAATATCTGCCGGGTAATTTCAGGGTGATCAAGGACAATTTGTTCGAGCCTCCCATTATCTTCCGCCTGATACAACAGGCTTCCGGCTCCGACAACCGGGAAATGTACCAGGTCTTCAATATGGGCCACCGCCTGGAAATATTTACCGATGCTGCCTCGGCTGAAAGTATGATAAAGGTTGGAAAGGAGCTGGGTATTGAAAGTAAGATAGTCGGCCGCGTAGAAGCAGCCGACCACAAGCAGCTCCTGCTGCGGGCAGGAGGTGAAGAGATCGTTTATTGATCTATTGATGCGCAGGATGTGCTTCCCCGTAGGTACGAATGGCTTCCAATACATCCCGGGCGACCTTTTCCTGGTTGTCTTCTTTCCGGATAAAGGAAAGGTTTTCTTCGTTGTTCATGTTCCCGAAAGATAACAGCACGGCCGGCATTTGAGTATTGTGCAGCACATAGATATTTTCCTTTCTTTTCCTGAGCGACACTTCCGTGGTATAGGTCTTTTGCAAAGAGGCCGTCAGCGCGGAGCCAAATTCTACGCATTGGGCATAGTGGGCGTTGTTCTCCGCCACGTAGACGTTAAAGCCTTTGACATAGGCCGATGGCTGCATATCCGTATGGATGGAGAGGAAGAGGTCGGCTTTGTTGTCGTTGGCCATTTGCGCGCGGTATTCGAGCGATTCGCGTTTGGTAGCTTTGTTCCCGGCCAGCTCGTCTTTGTCGCGTGTCAGGAGTATGCGTACGTTGTACTGGCTGCCGAGCTGTTTGATCTTTTCTGCGAGCTGGAGATTAATATCCTTTTCCTGTACGCCGTCCTTGTTGATCGCGCCGGGGTCGATGCCGCCGTGTCCGGCGTCGACAACGACCGTGAGGGGAGTGTCGCGGGTGTGGGAATGGGGTTGTAACCGGGCTGCGAAGGCGCAGCATAAGAGTAATAGCAGCGGCAGCGTCATGGCCCTGCCGAACAGGCTGTTGCGGGAGGTTCTTGTGATCATGGTAATACGTCGTTTTATAGGTGATTGAATAAAAGTGCGGGAATGGGTCTTGCCCGAAAATGTATGCAGCAGGGAGGAGGGTGGATTACGGACCGTCTGCCAGACCAGGCCTTCGGCGTACTGGTATCTGTCCCCTTCGGTGATGGCATCATTGTCGGCGAGGAATTCATGGATGACCTTTATCTCGCGATAGATGAGATGAAAGAAAGGGTTGATCCAGCAGAGAGCTGTCAGCGGCCTGAGGAGGAGCAGGTCGAGACTGTGCCCTTGCCGTACATGGTTGAGCTCGTGGCGGAATACCTGTCTGCCCAATGCGCTGTTCCTGTCCAGCTGATCGTTCCAGAAGATCCTGTTGAGAAAGGAGAAGGGGGCGCCTGGTTCCGTAGTGACGAAGAGGCGGATTTGTCCCATCCTTTCTACTTTCTCCACGGGGCAGGATCTCGTCAGCAGGTGGATATAGCGCAGCTGCCGGAGGAAGAGATAGAACAGCACGAGGGTTATCAGCGCATAGGCGATGGCGGCCAGCATAGTCCAATCCGTGATGGCAGACAAGGCGCCGGGGCCGGAGGCATCTGTCTCCTGCCACCCGCCATTCTCAATTGACGATTTTGCACCGTCGTGCTGACTCCCCAACAGCGAGGGGATATCCTGACCGGTGCGCCAAAGGTAGCCGCCGAACGGAAGATGGATAAATGGGAGGGCCAATGCCAGCAGGGGGATGCCCAGCAGAAAACACCGGTTGAAGACATGAAAATGTCTGTCGGCCAGAAATGTCCTGTAGTAGCTATACAGCAGCCCCGAAATGAGGATGATCTTGAGCAGGTATATGGCGGTCGTTAACATAATGGATTCGTTATAGCGTGAGCTTCTTCGTCCGACATGGCGCCCGCAGGTCTGGCGTCCTGCTGGAGGCTGAGCGCGTTGATCCGTTGTACGGACTGTCCGGCGGGCTTTTGATCGAGAGGCGTGAACCCAAGGAGATGGCCGTTTTCACCCATTTTTACGGTGAACCAGATGGTACCCTCCTTATGGGCGTTCAGATTCTCCTCCGGATAGCGCAGGTGGTGGCTGAACCACTTCAGCAGCTTGTTGCCGTTGGCTTCATCGCCCGCGGTCTGGGGCCCCTGGTCATAACCGTAGCAGGCCGCCGGGACCAGGATCATCCGGAGGGCGTATGACAAGAGAGGGTATTGATATAACAGACTCATAATGAATCTTTTTTAGCTGCCCGGATCTGTTGCAGCAACGTTTCCAGCTCTTCCAGGCTCAACTTGTTGTCTGTGACGAACTGGGAGACCAGCTTGGCGGGTGAACCTTCGAAATAACCTTTTACCAGCTGGTTGGCGCTGCGTTTACCATATTCCGCCTTGCTGATACGAGGTTGGTAGCAGTTGTTGCGGCCCTGGACCTCGTATTGGACGTATCCTTTCTCCACGAGGATCTTGAGGAGCGTGGCGATGGTATTGGAATGGGGTTTGGGATCGGGGATCTGGTCGATAATGTCTTTCAGGAAGCCTTTTCCCAGCTTCCAGAGGACCTGCATGACCTGTTCTTCCGCCTTGGTGAGAGATTTATTCGTGCTCATGTTTAAAACTAATTTTTTAGTTATGTGCATAAATCTATAACTATTTTATTAGTTATAAAATTTTTTGGAAAGATTTTTGAAAAGTTTTTTTGTAGACATTCGTCTTCGAACTTTCCGGTGCCGAAAAATGTTGATAAGCCGTGTACAACTATTGAAAGACAGAACGAGCCGGAGGCTCGTTGTCCGAAGGACAGACATTAGATTTTACGGAAAACGGGCTATATTCCGCGGCCAGCCCGTTTTCTGACATTAGCTGCAAAAGATTTCGCAGTAATTGCAAAGGGGCATGATCGTTACATTGTACAACGAAAAGAATAAAATTGCATTAAAAATTTTCAATTTTATCCCCCAACGCTATGAAGTACCAACTTCGCTGACTATTTTTGTAAACGGTTCTGGACGGAATTGACTTAACTTATCTTTTAGAAAGTTTGCGCAACTTTCGTGAACCCTCTCAGTCCAATACTTGTTAATTGATTAAGTACCCGACAAACATTTTTGTCATCTTTTATTTTTTGATATGAGGCAACTTAAGATTGCTACACAGATTACGAACCGTGATTCTCAGGCGGTTGAGAAGTATTTGCAGGAAATTTCGAAGATTCCGATGATCACCCCTGAAGAAGAAACTGTGCTTGCACAGCGGATCAAGATGGGTGACCAGAAGGCATTGGACAAGCTGGTACAGGCCAACTTGCGCTTTGTGGTTTCTGTAGCAAAGCAGTACCAGCACCAGGGACTATCGTTGAGTGATCTTATTAACGAGGGTAACCTCGGCTTGATTAAAGCGGCTCAACGCTTTGATGAAACCAAGGGTTTCAAGTTTATTTCATACGCAGTATGGTGGATCCGCCAGTCCATCCTGCAGGCGTTGGCAGAGCAGGGCAGATTAGTCCGCCTGCCTCAAAACAAGATTGGCACTTACAACAAGGCTAATAAAGCGTACATGGCTTTCGAACAGGAGCATGAGCGGGAGCCTAGCACGGAGGAATTAGCCGAGTTGCTGGAAATGAGTGAGACGGAGATCAACAACATTTTTCAGAGCAATACCCGTCACAGTTCGCTGGACGCGCCTGTACACGAGGCGGAAGACGTAGCGATGGGTGATCTGCTGGAAGGTGGCGATGAAACGGATGACGACGTGATGAAAGATTCACTGCGTGCGGAGATCCGCCGGGTCCTGAAATCGCTCAGCCCCCGTGAAGCTGAGATCGTGAATGCATATTTCGGTCTGGATGGCGAGAATGGTGTTACCATCGAGCAGATAGGTCAGAAATATGATCTTACAAAAGAACGCATTCGCCAAATCAAGGAAAGGGCGATCAAGCGTCTGCAGAAGGCCCGCTACAGCAATGCATTGAAAGCATATTTGGGATAATCCTAAAGATATTTTCCTTTTTAAAAGCCCCGGCATCCGCCGGGGCTCTTCTTATGGGGCTGAATGCAATCCTTCGAACCGCACTTTCCAGCCACCGTCCTTTGGGAACCCCGGCAGCGGTCCGCTGCCTTTATAGCCGGCGCACATGAGGGCTATCGCACTGAGGAGGCCGCCATTCCCCGGCAAATAGAGCCGAAGGCGCTGGTCCTGGTAATTATGTCCGTTGATCAGCCAGGTGTTCTTACCCACGGGCATGAACAAGGCGTCAATGGCTTTTTCCGGCATGCCCAGACGGGTGGCCGTCATGGCCACCATGGGGAAGTCCCACCCCCATGTCTCCTGCCAATGCCAGTTGTCCCATATCCAGTCGAACGTATGCCGCATCACCATGGTATCCGTAATGGGCAGCTGGGGCAGCATTCCCAGGGTGCAGAGTACGGAGGGGTGGTCTGTGCGGTAATGAGGATTGGTGTAGCAGTCGGGTGCGCTCTCTGCGAAAAGGTATTTGTCCCCCTGTTGTGGAAGGGGCGAGAGCTTTTCCCTTACGACTTCCCATTGTCTGACGGGAGGAAGCCCCAGACGCTGACGCCACGTGATGGCCGTCCCCAGCGCCCAATACCAGTAAGCCAGCTCGAAACTGGGGTTGTATGTCCCTTCG
>DASZWE010000398.1:0-5372 GCA_035546735.1 Puia sp. | reverse complement strand
CGCTCGAGCTCTCCTGGACACATAGCCAGGTCTTGCTGCGCCAGATCAACGCGTCCGAATCCGACGCGCAGCTCTACAACAGGCTTGCGGCTTACATCATTTATCCCGACCGTACCTTCCGCGCCGGGGCGACGACACTCCATAATAATCTACGGGGCCAGTCGGGTCTTTGGGGGTATAGCGTCTCTGGCGATCTACCCATCGTGCTGCTGCACGTCTATGACCCGGATAACCTGGATCTTGTCAAGCAACTGATACGGGCACATGCTTACTGGCGGCTACAGGGATTATCCGTGGACCTGATGATCTGGAACGAGGATTTTGGCTCCTACCGGCAGGCCTTGCAGGAAAGGATCCAGGGCCTGATCTCCTCTGAAGCGGTGACCGGCGCCTACAGTAAGCCGGGCGCCATTTTCGTAAGGCCCGCCGACCAGCTCCCGACGGAAGACAGGATCCTGTTCGAAAGCGTGGCCCGGTTGATCCTGCACGATAACCAGGGCACTCTGCCGGAGCAACTGGAACGATCTCATAAGGGCAAGATCATGCCTTCCTTACTGGAGACAAAGGCTTTGCCTTTCCGGGCTCTCCCCGGCATGCCGGCCAGCATCGAAAACTTATTGTTCTTCAATGGCACCGGAGGCTTTTCTGCAGATGGAAAAGAATACAGGATCATCACCGACAGCAAACGGACGACCCCCGCGCCCTGGGTCAACGTCCTGGCGAATCCGGGCTTCGGCACGGTGGTGTCGGAAAGTGGTTCTGCCTATACCTGGGCCGTCAATGCACACGAATACCGGCTGACTCCCTGGAGCAATGATCCGGTTAGTGATGGCGGAGAAGAGGCCTTTTATCTCCGGAACGAGGAAACGGGAGAATTCTGGTCACCTGCTCCGTACCCGGTGCGCGGGGCGGCGCCATACCGGATAACTCACGGTTTCGGCTATTCGAGTTTTATCCATACTGAAAACGGGATAACCTCCGAATTTACGGTGTTCGTGGACAAGTCGCTGCCCGTGAAATTTTTCCTGCTTAAGATCAGGAATGGGTCCGGCGGGGATCGAAGGTTGACCATTACCGGCTACCTCGGGATCATCCTGGGAGATCTACGGTCGAAAACCGATATGCACGTCCTTTCGGAGCAGGGCCCGGAGGGCAATACGCTGTTTTTCAGGAACAGGTATAATACGTCGTTTGCAGACCGGGTAACCTTTTTCAGGACCGACGGCGCGATGTTGAGCTTTACGGCAGACAGGAGGGAATTCATCGGAAGGAACAGAATGCTGGAAGATCCCGAAGCGATGGCTCGCAAGAACCTTTCCGGTAATAGCGGAGCCGGCCTGGACCCGTGTGCCGCCATACAGGTGAGATGCGATCTGCTGGACAAAGAAGAAAAGGAGATCATCTTCCAGTTAGGCAACGGCGAAAGTCAGCAGGCGGCCCTGGAGCTGATCCGGCAGTTTTCTACCAGCGCCGGCGTATACGGTTCGCTCGACGAGGTAAAGGATTACTGGAAAGATCTGTTGACCACGGTGCAGGTGACGACGCCCGACGTTGCGCTGAATATCATGGCGAACGGCTGGCTTCTTTACCAGACGATCGCCTGCCGGCTTTTTGCCCGTAGCGGGTTTTACCAGTCCGGCGGCGCATTCGGGTTCCGGGATCAGCTGCAGGACGTCCTGGCTTTATTGGCTATACGACCGTCTATGGCAAGAGACCAGCTGCTTCTTAGTGCATCGAGACAATTTGCAGAAGGAGACGTGCAGCACTGGTGGCACCCGCCCGAAGGCCGCGGCGTCAGGACACGCTGTTCTGACGATCTCCTCTGGCTGCCTTATGCGGTGGCTCGTTATATCGAGGTGACGGGCGATACGGATATTCTCAACGAAAGGGCAGGTTTCCTTGAAAGCCGGACGCTGCAACCGCATGAGGATTCCGTTTATGACCTGCCCGCAAGCGGGAGCCTGGAAGGAAGCCTCTACGAACATTGTAAACGTGCTATACAACGTGGTCTGAGGTTCGGGGAACACCGGCTTCCTCTTATGGGTTCGGGCGATTGGAATGACGGGATGGATAAGGTTGGCAGCCAGGGTCGCGGCGAAAGCGTCTGGCTGGCATTCTTCCTTTATGATGTGCTGATCCGTTTCAGCGCCGTGGCGACTCGTTCCGGCGACATACCTTATGCCGAGACCTGCCGGACCGTCGCAGGGCTATTACGATCCGACATTGCGGCATCCGCCTGGGACGGGCAGTGGTGGCTTCGGGCTTGGTTCGACGATGGCACGCCGCTTGGGTCGGCGCAAAACCAGGAATGCCGGATCGACGCCATCGCTCAAAGCTGGAGCGTTTTATCCGGAGCATCCGATGCTACCCGGGCCGGTATCTCTATGGCTTCGCTCGACAAATACCTCGTAAGCCGTCCCCTGAAGCTGATCCGGCTTTTGACTCCGGCCTTTAACACGTCAGGCCTGAACCCGGGCTATATCATGGGATATCTGCCGGGTGTCCGGGAGAATGGTGGTCAATATACGCATGCGGCAGTGTGGACGTTGATGGCCTTCGCCGAACTGGGCGACCGGGAAAAGGTCTGGGAATTGTTCAGCATGATCCAACCGCTAAACCATGGTTCCGATCCGGCGTCGGTTGATAGGTATAAAGTGGAACCATACGTGATGGCGGGTGATGTATATGCCGGGGCCGGTAACGAAGGCAGGGGCGGCTGGACCTGGTATACGGGTTCGGCAGGCTGGACCTATCAATTTGTTACGGGTAGCTTGCTGGGGATGCGGCTCAGCAACGGCCGGTTGACTTTCCAACCTTGTTTTCCTTTGGAGTGGCCGTCGGTAAGCATTGTTTATCGTTACGGCGCTGCCACCTATGCCATCACCGTTGTCCAGGAGCGGCAGCCGGGAAGAACCTGGTGGATCTTGGATGGCAGACGCATGGAAGAGACGGCGATAGACCTGGACAGCGGCGAAGGAGAGCATCGGGTGGAAGTTCACGTGTGTGAACCTGACCGTTTGACGGGGATTAACAACTAATATTTGCTGGTACCGGGATTAATTGGTATCTTTCCTCTTTATTGGCTCCTTATAGTCTGATCTGCCTTTTCATCTTATCGTCAGCTCGCACATATAAGTTTCCTCATTAAATCTTCCATTATGCAGATCTACATCGGCAATCTAAGCGAAATGACGACGGCGCATCAACTTGCCCGTTTGTTCCTGCCTTTCGGCAGCGTGCAATTTTCACATATCGAACGCGATGAGAAGACAGGTCGTTCGCTTCGGTTTGGATTTATTGAAATGGACAGGCTGAATGCACAAAACGCGGTCAAAAAGTTGAATCATATCCTTTTCATGAATGCTTATGTGGAAGTAGCGGCAGTATGACGGAAGATATTTTGCGCAGTATAGCCAATTCTTAAGTAACACAAATAAATTTCATTATGACCATCGAGCAGATAGAGCGTATTATTAGCTCCGAATCGGACAACTTCTCGAAGATCGTTCTCAAAGCAAGAACAGTGGAAGGTGTTTTTATTAAAGCACCCGATTTTTTAGAACTGAAGAAAAAGAATTTCTGGCGTATCGTAACTGTAAACAAGATGGAAGAATACAGGCGATCGAAGGATCTAAATCTATCCCGGATCTTTAATGGCCAGGAGTTTATTAAGATCGCCTCCAAATAGGATATTCATGAATATCAGGATATCCAATATTAGCTTGAATACGACCGACGCTGAATTGAGAAAGCTGTTCTTTCAATACGGTAATGTCGACTATGCCATGGTGAATAGAAATGCCCTGGATGGCCGGTCGCTAAGAAGTGGGGAGATTTGCATGCCGGTGTCTTCACAAGCCAGGCAAGCCATCGTTTCACTCGATAAGACAACTTTTAACGGTAAGATCATTTCTGTGATGGAGCTTCCCACGGAATTGTACTAAGGGCGCCGATTTTAAATCTTCAAAGGTGGCATACTCACTCCGACCAGCCCGCTTCATATCTTGTAGCTTCAAGGATCATAAAAGATAGCAAAGATCTGCCCGATTCGATTGGCTCAAATATTTGCAAATGCGGATAAAATGATCTGTACTTTCTGCCCTTAAAATATCCTGCACTTATCGGGAAGCGTGAAGAAAGGTCCGTATTTGGGTGTCGTGAAACTTTTTTAAATTGCAGTAAACTTTATCTTTATGACGTTTACTCAAGAAGATTTTCAGCGGGCGAAAAGAATAAGCGCTGCTATACAAGAGTTCCTTCGCCAGACTGGCATGAAGGATGCAAGGACTACTGATGTTTATGAAATGCTGGCAAGAAAGGGGTTGATTGAAAAAGATCGTCATCAGGGCTACCATTTCAGAAAATTTTTGTCACGATTGAGAGACGCAAATGTACTTACGAAGGTGATACCCCAATGTACTTTTACTACTAATGAAAGGGGCGAAAATGAGTGGCATTTCCATCTTTCGAATAGAGAGAGTTTAGCTGGAAGTCCAAGTGCTGAAAAAAAAGCGACAGTCATTCACCAACCTTCAATGAGTAAAGACGAAATTATAACGCTTATTCACGAAGAGAGAATAAATGTAGAAGAGCTTCCTGTCAGAACGGATAAGCATTATACTCCTCAGGAAACGTCAATAAAGAATAACTATCCGAGAGCCTACGAATATTGGAGCCAAAAGGAATATTTGATACTTGAAAGAGTCTATCTGAAGTGCAAAAATGTAGAGGCAGTAGCAACGCTACTCCAACGACAACCGCATATCGTTAGAGAGAAGCTTGAAGCAAAGGGAATGCTTGACTAATTCGATGCTGAAGAGAGCTCTGCTACGCTATCCTTTACGGCTGATACAGTAATACCGGGGAACAGGCAAAGTGCGGGGTATTTTGAAGGAAGGTGAAAAAAATATGGATACGGTGACGTTGGTAAAGTATGAAATTGAGATCAGGTATAAAGAGAAAGACAAGAACTGTTATGGCATCATCGTGCAGACGGGGGAAGATGAATTTGTAGGCAGCGGTATCCATCTGCAGCTGAAGTTCCGGCCTGTGCATAAAGACGATGTGGCCGTGGTGAGGCAAGTTTTGGAGGGAACCATGAAGGGTGGGCAGTGGGAAACGATTCGGCTGTTGAATGGAGATGAGTCCGGAAGCGATTACACAGCGGATATTCCGGGCAGACATTATTACACTGCGATGGCGAATGGGGATTTTTCAGCGGAGCCTGCCTGGTTTTACATTCCAGAACTGGAACAGGTGGCAGGGAATGGGGTGGCAAAGCATTTGGTCGAAGCACCCGGTTTATACAAAGTGTCTGTGCTGACCCTCTAATCTAAAACGTCTTTTTCTTTTCGGAAATATATTTTTTTATT
>DASZWE010000397.1:0-11546 GCA_035546735.1 Puia sp. | reverse complement strand
CTACTATTTTTGTGCAGAGGCCGCATCTCTGGTCGCCTGATGATCCTGCACTCTATACCGTACGGGTGACCCTGCGGACGGCAGGCGGTGATAGTTGTGTGGAGTCCCATCGGATAGGTTTCCGGTATTTCAGCTTTAAAGATCATGGCCCCTTTTTCCTGAATGGACGAAGGCTGCTTTTGCGAGGGACCCATCGACATGAGGATCATGCCGGGCTGGGAGCTGCCATGACGGAAGACCTGATGCGGCAGGAGATGATCCTTATCAAAGAGATGGGCGTGAATTTTATAAGATTAGGGCATTATCAGCAGTCGCCTGTCATACTCGATCTTTGTGATAGCCTGGGCATCCTGGTCTGGGAAGAGATCCCCTGGTGTCGTGGGGGATTAGGCGGTCCCGTATACCAACAGCAGGCCCGGGACATGCTGACCCATATGATCGAACAGCATTTTAACCATCCTGCTATCATCATCTGGGGACTAGGTAATGAGAATGATTGGCCGGGGGACTTCCCCGCATTCGATAAGGACAGTATCCGCCATTTTATGCAGGAGCTGAATGATCTGGCGCATCGCCTGGACCCCTCGCGACGTACGGCCATCCGTCGTTGTGATTTTTGCAAGGACATACCGGATATTTATTCTCCTTCCATCTGGGCGGGATGGTATCGGGGCGTCTACACCGACTATCGCAGCATCTCGGAGGAGGAATCGAAAAAAGTAGATCATTTTCTGCATGTGGAATGGGGTGGGGACAGTCATGCCGGCCGGCATGCGGAGAACCCTGTAAAGAACGACTGGAGCGAATCGTATATCTGTGATCTTATCGACTGGCATTTAAAGGAGCAAGATTCCATGCCCTGGCTCACGGGGACGGCGCAATGGTGCTTTAAGGATTTTTCCACGCCCCTGCGACCGGACAATCCCGTGCCTTATGTCAATCAGAAAGGCGTGGTGGAGCGGGACCTGACGAAGAAGGAGGCATACTATGTATTTCAATCGTACTGGACACGCCGGCCGATGGTGCATATTTATGGGCATTCCTGGCCTGTGCGGTGGGGAGATGAAGGACAACTGCGGCAGGTAAAGGTTTATTCCAATTGTGAGGAGGCTGTCCTGTATCTCAATGGGAAGAGCTATGGTGTGCGGCATCGTAACGACCAGGACTATCCCGCAGCCGGCTTGCGATGGGATCTGCCCTTCCGGTCGGGGGAGAATGTGGTCCGGGTGGTGGCCCGTAAAGGAGGAGCTGTCGTGAAAGATTCGATCCATTTCGAATACCAGACGGAGAAGTGGGGCAAGCCTGCAAAGATGAGGATAGAGAAAATAAGCGAGGAAGGAGGGATTGCCACGGTACGTGTACGGCTGCTGGATAAAAATAATATTCCCTGTCTGGATGCCGCCGACCGGGTAAGTTTCGGACTCGCCGGCGATGGCAAGCTGATCGACAATATGGGTACTTCCACCGGATCGAGATATGTTCAGGCGTATAATGGGCGGGCTATCATCCGGCTGTATACCCGCCATGGGCATTCTGTGATCAGCGCGCGATCGGGCGTATTGCCAACGGTGTTCCTGGAGGTGGCTGCCACAGATAGTGTGTTGGAGGTGGCGGAGAAGACGTTGAGGGCGCAGTCCCTGAAGGAGGCTGCCCGGGCCTTACAGCAGACGCCCATCACCGTTACATCCTATCGTTGTCCCCGCAGCGCCGGAGGGCCACATGATTTTTATTCCGAAGGCGACTACTGGTGGCCCGACCCGCATCATCCTGACAGCCCTTATATCCAGCGGGACGGGATGACCAATCCTGAAAATTTTACCGCACACCGCCAGGCCATGATACGACTGAGCCGTATAGTGGGCGCCCTGGCTATGGCGTACAGGCTTACGGGGGATGCACGCTATATTCGTACGGCGCTGGAGCATTGCAAGGCCTGGTTTGTGGATACGGCTACCTGTATGAACCCCGATCTGCAATTTGCACAGGCGATCAAGGGACGTGCCACCGGCAGGGGCATCGGGATCATCGATACGATACAGCTAATGGAAGTGGTAAAAGGTTTGGAGGCGATGGAGGATGATCCTGCTATGGACAAGGGATTGCTGGAGAAGATCCGTGCCTGGTTCTCAAGATACCTGCACTGGCTTACTACGCATCCCTATGGAAAGGATGAGATGAATGCGGCCAATAACCACGGCACCTGCTGGGTCATGCAAGTGGCGGCCTTTGCCCATTTTACGGGTGATAGAGGGCTGATGGACTTTTGCCGCCGCCGCTATAAGGAAGTGCTCTTACCAGGGCAGATGGCTGCCGATGGCAGCTTTCCCAGGGAATTGAAACGAACCAAGCCGTATGGGTATTCTCTTTTTAATTTAGACGCCATGGCCACCATCTGTCAGCTGTTGTCGACACCGGAAGACGATCTTTGGCGGTGGCAGACGGCGGACGGACGCAGCATTGAAAAAGGCATTGCGTTCATGGCGCCTTATATAGCGGACAAGGGAAAATGGCCTTATGCGCACGATGTGATGCATTGGAATGAGTGGCCGGTGGCGCAGCCGGCGCTGCTGTTTGGGGCCGATGCGTTGGGGCATAGTCAGTGGCTGCGGATCTGGGAAGGACTTGATCACGCTCCTGTCGATGAGGAGATAATACGCAACCTGCCGGTGCGACATCCTATTATATGGCTGAACAAATAACTACCAATGAATAAATGTATCCTCTTTTGTTTTCTTTTCTCTTTGTCAGCGGCGGCACAGGATCGTGACCGCCCGGCTATCAGGATGCCGCGGATCATGGCCGACGCGGAGGAGCAGACCCATCTGATGCTGCGTGAGCTGGCCGCGAGAAATCCCGGACCGGACAGCGCTTTTTCACCGCGTACGCTGGTGGATGGGAAGCTGAAATGCGTCTCCTCACGGGACTGGACCAGCGGTTTTTTCCCGGGTGAGCTTTGGTTCCTTTATCAATACACCGGGAAGGAGGAATGGAAGAAGGCGGCGCAGGCATATACCGCCCGTATGGAGCGGGAAAAGCTTAACGGGGGTACGCACGACATGGGCTTCAAGATCTATTGCAGCTATGGGAATGGCTACCGGCTGACAAAGGACGAGGCCTACAAGCAGGTGATCATACAGGCTGCCCGGACGCTGGCTACGCGATTCAATCCCCGGGTCGGCTGTATCCGCAGCTGGGATCATCACAAAGAGCTGTGGGGGTATCCTGTCATCATCGACAATATGATGAACCTGGAGCTGCTGTTCGAGGCTACGAAGCTGTCGGGCGACTCGTCCTTTTATAAAATAGCCGTCAGTCATGCCAATACCACCATGCGGAATCATTTTCGTGCAGACTACAGCTCCTTTCATGTAGTGGATTATGATACCGCCACCGGCAGGGTTGTGAAGCGCATGACATGGCAGGGATATAGCGACTCGTCTGCCTGGGCGCGGGGTCAGGCCTGGGGACTGTATGCGTATACGATGTGCTACCGGGAGACGGGGGACAAGATTTATTTACGGCAGGCAGAGCATATCGCCGGCTATATCCTTCCGCACCTGCCGGAGGATAAGGTGCCTTATTGGGATTTCAATGCGCCGGGTATACCCGATGAACCACGGGATGCGTCCGCCGCGGCGGTGATCGCATCGGGGTTGTATGAGTTGAGTAAATACAGTGATCAGGGGAAGGAATACCGGCAGACGGCGGATAAAATTTTACAGAGCCTGACGCGTCGTTATCGGAGTGATATCGGTGCTAACAGCGGTTTTATCCTGCTGCATAGTACGGGTTCCAAGCCTTCGCGGTCGGAGGTGGATGTGCCTATCAACTATGCTGACTATTATTATCTGGAGGCGCTGCTGAGGTCAAAATAGTTGAATAAAAGGCCAGGATGGGCGCATGTGATGTGGAGATTATTCTTTTAGTTGCAATATCAAAAATTTGTTTACATATGAAGAAGATACTTATCGTGATCCTGTTGTTTAGCCAGGTAGCATCCGCGCAAACCCTTAGCCGGGATGAAAGAATGGAGTGGTGGCGAGAGGCTCGTTTTGGCATGTTCATTCACTGGGGCGTCTATGCTGTTCCGGCCGGTACCTATCAGGGGCGCCGCATCAATAAGGCAGCGGAATGGATCATGAACAGGGGAAAGATACCTGTGGCGGTTTATCAGCAATTTGCCCGTCAGTTCAATCCTGTAAAATATGATCCCGAGGCCTGGGTGAAGATGGCAAAGGATGCCGGCATGAAATACATCGTCATTACGGCAAAGCATCACGACGGCTTTGCGCTTTTCAAGACCAGCGCCAGCAAGTGGAATGTCGTGGATGCCACTCCGTATGGCAAGGACCTGTTGAAGCCCCTGGCGGCGGCCTGTCGTAAATACGGCATCCGGCTGGGATTTTATTATTCCCAGGCGCAGGATTGGAACAATCCTGGCGGCGCCGCGTCAAGAAAGGTAGCTTCCGAAGGATGGGCCAATCCCGACTCGGCCCGTATAGATGCCTATACCGCTGCACATCACGGGCATTGGGACCCTGCTCAGACGACGGATTCCATGGGTGACTATATCAACAAGGTGGCGGTACCCCAGGTAAGGGAATTGCTGACCAACTATGGAGATGTGGCCGTGCTCTGGTGGGATACGCCAACGGACATGACGGACGCATGGGCGGAGAAGCTGAATGCGCTGCTGTCCCTGCAACCGAAGATCATTACGAACGACCGGCTCAAGCGGCCCGACTTCCCCGGCGACTACAAGACGCCCGAGCAAAAGATCCCCAACCTGTCCGACCTGGACGGCAAGGATTGGGAAACCTGTATGACGATGAATGGCACCTGGGGCTATAAGAGCTATGACAATAACTGGAAGACGCCCACGACCCTGATCCATAACCTGGTGGATATTGCTTCCAAGGGTGGCAACTATCTGCTGAATGTAGGGCCTACTGCGGAAGGCGAATTCCCTCAGGGCAGTGTCGATGCGCTGAAGGCCATTGGCGCGTGGATGAAGGTCAATAGCGAAGCCATCTATGGCACGAAAGCGAGTCCTTTCGGACTGTTGCCCTGGGGGCGTTGCACCAAAAAATCGCAGGGGGGGAATACCGTGCTGTATCTTTCCGTATTTGACTGGCCCACGGATGGGAAGGTGATCGTACCGGGGTTAAAGAGTACGGTGGTTAGCGCGAAGCTGCTGGCAGGTGGCGCTGCATTGAAGACATCAGCCGGTGATGAAGGACTGACCATACAAGTGCCGGAGAAGGCGCCGGATGCTATTGCCAGTGTCATTCGGGTAGAGGTCAGGGGTACACTGTGATTGCCAATATTGTTGAATAAATAGCAGTTTTTGTAAAACCGATGCAGGCTAAAAAGTGCGTAGTTGCATATGATCATCCGGCTATTCGCCGGAGTCTATTAACTAACACTAGCCAATATGAAAAAATTACTATGCGCCTGCATCTTTCTTCTTTGGAGCGCTGTCCTGTCTGCACAGGTCACCACGGTGAAAGGGAAGATCGTCAGCCTGACGGGAGAGCCGCTATCAGGAGCCTCCATTGTCATCAAGGGAACACATAAAGGGACCGTCTCCGATGCGGACGGGAGCTTCCAGCTCAACGTTGGACCCAGCGCCATCCTCGTCATCTCGCACACAGGGTTTCTCACCAGGGAGGTGAAGGCCGGTGGCGGTGCGCTCAACATTACCCTGACGGAGAGTAAGAATGACCTGGACCAGGTCATCGTGGTTGGATATGGTACCCGCAAGAAATCCGATGTCACCGGCTCCATTACTTCCATCACCGAGAAGGCCATACAGGATGTGCCCGCGGCCAACCTCAGCCAGGCTCTGCAGGGACAAGGGGCCGGCATCGATATACAGAAGAGCGGAGGGAACAGTCATCCCGGACAGTCGCCTGCGATTCTTATCAGGGGAAGCCGCAGTGTAAAGGCAGGCAACGGTCCACTATTCATCGTGGATGGCATACCTTACCAGGGCAGCATCGATGATATCAACCAGGATGATGTAGCATCCGTGGAAGTATTGAAGGATGCTTCTTCAACGGCCATCTACGGATCCCGCGGCGCCAATGGGGTCATCCTTGTGACCACGAAGAAGGGCAGGGCCGGGCAGAAGCCGGTGGTGACCTATAGTGCTTATGGCGGGTTCACCAGGTGGCTGGGAGAGTACCCGATGATGAACGGATCGCAGTATTTGCTGTTGAAGAAATGGGCGACTTTCCTGGGAAACCCCGGGACATATACGGGCGTAGATGACCCCAATCTTATCAATGGATCGCTTATTGCGCTGGCGCCGGAAGAAAGGCAGGGGATCGCCATGGGGCGGAGCACCGACTGGCAAAAGTTGGTATATCGGACGGGCGTCAGCACGGACCACCAGCTTGGGCTGACGGGGGGAACGGAGAATACACAGTATGCGCTGGGGGCGGGATATTACCGTGAGACGGGGGTATACCCGGGACAATCCTTCGAACGATATTCCCTAAAAATGTCCGTCGATCAACGGTTGGGGAATTATATAAAGGTGGGTTTGAACTCACTGAATACTTTTACGCTGACGAAAGGTGAAAGCGTCAATCCTATGGGGCAGGCGTTAAGGGCCAGCCCGCTGGTATCGCCCTATGATTCTACGGGCAAGCTGATCAATGGGTTCTTACCGGGGAGCGCCAACCAGGTTTGGAATCCCCTGGCAGATTTCCTGCCAGGGGCGTCGGTGGAAGACAGGAAAAGGCTTGGTACCTTCTCGACGGTGTACCTGGAAGTGGGACCGGTGAAGGGATTGAAATACAGGTTCAATGGCGGCGCAGAATTGCGCAGCGATGTATATGGGAATTTTTATGGAAAGAATACCACCAATAATCTTGGCGTAAACTCGACAGCCGAAAATTCCACCACCTATACTACAAGCTATACGCTGGAGAACCTGCTGATCTATGACAATACTTTTGCCCGGCGGCATAAGGTCAATTTCACAGGTCTTTACAGTTTTCAAAAATATATACCACAGAATAGCGACTTCAACTACAATGCCCTTCTTTCCGACGGAGCGCAGTACTTCAATCCGGCCTTCGGGTCCAATTTCCAGGGATCGGGCAGCCTGAAGCCCTGGACGCTGATCTCCTATATGGGCCGTCTCAACTATGGGTTCGATGACAAATATTTGCTGACATTGACCATGCGGTCGGATGGATCTTCCAGCCTGGCGCCCGGCAATAAGTTCCATGTATTCCCTTCTGCGGCTATAGCCTGGAATATTATCAAGGAGCATTTTATGAACGACCTGTCTGCTTTCAGCAACCTGAAGCTGCGGGTAAGCTATGGTTCCGTAGGCAATCCGGCCATCAGCCCATTCCAGACCCTTGGCTCATTGACAACCGCAACCTACAATTATGGTTCCACGGTGACTACCGGGCTTTATCCCAACGCGGCTCCCAACCCTGCCCTTGGATGGGAATATACTTCTACCGCGAATGTGGGGATCGATGCGGGGTTTTTCCAGAACAGGCTTTCGGCATCCATCGATCTGTACCATTCCTATACAAAGGACATGGTGATGCCTGTGACCCTGCCTGCTACTTCGGGCATACCTTCTCAGATATTGACCAATATCGGCAAGAGCGAGAACAAGGGGATAGAATTGCATATAGCAGCTGAAATTTTACAGGCCAGGAACAGCCATGATCTATCCTGGTCGGCCGATATCAATTTCTTTATCAACCGGGGGCAGATCACGCAATTACTTCCCAGCATCAATACCACGCTGGATGGGAAGCCGGCTGATATCGCCAACAAATGGTTTGTTGGCAAGCCCATCGGTTCGTATTATGACTACCAGCTGTTGGGGATATGGCAGGCCACCGCCAAGGATTCGCTGGCGGCCAAAACGCTGGGGCAGACCATTACGGGTACCAAATCCGTTATCGGGCAGGCGAGGGTGGCCGACCGGAATGGAAATGGCGTTATCGATGCCGGCGACGAGTATGTAGTGGGTACGCCGCAACCCAGGTGGGAAGGCGGCACTACCCAGCGGCTGGCGTACAGGAACTTTGACCTTACCATAGTCGCCTTCGCAAGGGTCGGGGGAATGATATCCTCCACGTTGTTCGGCGGCGGTTTTGCCAGCACCATGCAAGGCAATTACAACAATGTGAATGTGGCGTACTGGACTCCCGACAATCCCACGAATGCCTGGCCTAAAGCTAATTCTGCCCAGACGAATCCGCCCAATCACAGCCTGTTCGGGTACTTCGATGGAAGCTTCCTCAAGATCAGGAGCATGAGCCTGGGATATACCTTCCCGTCCACTTGGGTGAAGACCATGCGGATGCGCTCGCTCAGGGTGTATGCGACAGCGCGCGATCCCTTTATATTTTTCTCGCCTTACCGGAATATCTACCACGGCATCGACCCCGAGTCTTCGGGTACGTTGAATGTGGACACGCCTGCCAGCTGGAGCATGGTATTCGGACTTAACATCAGTTTCTAACTTCAAAATCTATCAAAAATGAGAAGCAAAATATTAAAATGCGCCATGATCTGCATCGTCTGCGGTGTGGTCGCAGGCGCTATTCCATCCTGTACCCGGCAGCTGGCAGAGAATCCGCAATCGACGCTGACCCCGGCATTCTTTGCAACGGTGCAGGGGTTTCAATCCGGATTGGACGCGGCCTATGCCGGCATGCGCAACCTCTGGGGGACGGAAAATCTTTTTACCCTAACCTGTATCGGCACTGATGAATTCATTACCGGCAATGACGGGACGGGCAATAATGTCAATTATTACAGCAGCGGATATACTCCTTCCGACGGGAAGGTGACCGCCATCTGGAATAACTGCTATACATTTATCAATACCTGCAACGGCCTCATCGATAACGGGCCTTCCTTGACAGGTATCGATAGTGTAAAAAGGAACGAGATGGTGGCAGAGGCGAAGTTCCTGCGGGCCAATTATTATTTTGTCCTTGTGCAGTTCTGGGGGAATGTCACGCTGAACAAGCATTTTCAATCGACGCCCAGCACAGCTGCCCAGCGGGATCCGCGGGCGGATGTCTATGATCTTATCATACAGGACCTTCAGGATGCTATTGCCGCATTGCCTGCCAGTCCGACGCAGGGTGGGGTATTGCCTGGAAAGGCGACGGCTGCCGCCGCCACGCACCTGCTGGCGAAAGTGTATCTGACAAGGGCCAGCTCATCCGAAGCGCATCCCGACGATTATCAGCATGCGTATACCCTGGCTTCGGGATTGATCAGCAACAGCGCCTCTTTGGGGCTGGGGTTGTTGCCCGACTTTGGAAGCGTTTTCCAGGAGGGCAATGAGACCAATAAGGAAGTGCTTTGGACGGTGCAGCATACCTCGAGCCTCGCCTATAATGGCTCGGCGGCACAGAACAGCAGCGGCCCCGACAATGTGCTCGTGCATATGTGGGTTCCCAAGTACGAGACATTTGTGCCCGGTATGAAGCGGGACATTCTGGATGGAAGACCTTATATCCGCGCCGTGCCCACCCGCTGGCTGACGGATACAATATTTGCCGACAAGACCAATGATACCCGGTACAGCAAGACCTTTCAGACCGTCTGGTATTGTAACAATGCGGCCGGCATCCCTGTATGGAAGAGTCCTCTTCCGCCCGGCGTCGATCCTTCGTTATTGGGCCAGCCCAAGTTCACAGTGGGGGACACGGCCTGTTATATGCCCGGCGTGGATGTTTCGGATGCGACCATTGCCGCCACGCGCTATTTGCTGATGCCGCCCCGGAAATACAATATCCAGATGGGGCCCTATATGCGTAAATATGTGGACACCCATCGTCCCGATATGAACTCTCCCTCGATACGTCCTGTCATCGTGTGGACCTTGTCGGAGACCTATCTTATTGCAGCGGAGGCCGCGTATATGATGAACCAGCCGACCTTGTCGCTGGGATATATCAATACCATCCGTGAGCGGGCGGCATATCCTACGGGAAATGTGTCGGCGATGGATGTCACGGAGGGCGATCTGTCGCTGGACTTTATCCTGGATGAGCGTTCGCGGGAGCTGTGCGGGCAGATGGTAAGGTGGTGGGACCTGGTGAGAACGCATCAGCTCCTGCCCCGGGTGATCGCACATAATTCCGACGGAAGGTTCAATATCGTTCCCAGGGATACTTTGCGGCCGATACCACAGACCCAGATGAATGCGGTGACGTCGGGTCCGCCTTATGGACCGATGGGGGACCCGTTGTGGAATTGACGGATCACTTTACCACCAATATTTTTTGAGCGAATGTCTTACCAGGACCAAAAGCATCGGGTATCTGTACAATATAGGCGCCGGTGGGTAATCCTGTCACCTGCAACGGCGTGTTGCCGTGGAGCAGCATGATCTTTACGATAGCTCCTTTCCCGTCGACGATGCGGACATCATGGGTTCCCACCGAGCCGTCCATACGAATGGTGAGCTGCCCCTGGTTGGGATTTGGGTAAAGCAGCACGGACACACCGGCGCTACCGCCGCCCGCCACCGCCTTGATCAGCGTATAGACATATCGATCATCGAGATCTATTTGCTTCAGCCGGTAATACGTGATGCCTGCATAATCGTTGGCATCCGTATAGGAATAATGCAGGGTAATGTTGCTATTGCCTCCCCGGGCAACGGACGGTATGAAGCCGGTGAAAGAGAAGGATGCATCCTTGTCCAGCCTCTTTTCTATGTCAAAGCCTTTGTTATTGGATTCCATCCCCGTCTGCCATTGCAGGCCCACGTTCGTTCGATCGATGCGGAATGCTGTAAAGTCGATGAGGGTAATGGGCAGGGGCGTAGCGGTCATGCCGATGCCATACTGGCTGAAGCTGCTCATATTATTCCGTCTTGCAAAACCATCTGCAATGGTACGCCCGGAGCTCATGTTGGGCGGCAGCGCGCTGTTTTCCGGTACTTCCCAGTCCTTTGCGTCCGTCGAGCTGTCCGGTCTTCTCAGGATCGCAAAGGAATTGTCCTGCAGGCCGGTGAATCCGTTCAGATAAAGCAACAGGTCATAGCTGCCTTGCGTGGGTTCTTTATCCGGTGTCAAATACCATACTCCGGCGTCGTTGATCATGGTAAAAGGCGTACCATTTTCCTGAAGGATCAGTCCGGCATCCGTTCCGGGCTTGGGGCCGAATGATGCATCGATGTAGCTGATGTTATTAAGAGGCGTGGTATGCAGGTTTTCCATCACCACCGGATTGGCTTTTTGCGGGTCGCCTACGGGGAAAAAGAAGGTATGGGCGGATTGGCCGTCAAAGCTGCGGCGTAGTATGCCGTCGAACCAGCTGCTGTCAAAATGTGGATTGCCGGCATCCGCCTGTACGGCCGTGTCCGAGGAAGATAGCACGATGGCTTTGAAATTGCCTGTGCTGATCCTGCCCTTGATAAGGTACCATTGGTCGGCGGATATATCCGTTGCCAGGTGGATGCTGTCGGCATTGACTTCAATGCGGTGAAATCCGTTGACCGACTCCAGGGACTGGTTCCCGCTGCTGCTGAATACAACGAT
>DASZWE010000396.1:0-3404 GCA_035546735.1 Puia sp. | reverse complement strand
TTCACGCTTATCTATATCATTATCGATTTTGGCACCGGTATACGTCATGGGGATTATGGTCTGTATATCGCCAATCTTTCCGGTGCGGCCACGGGTTTTATATTCGTATGGCTGGTGCGCCGGGGGATTGACGGAAGCACCTGGATGAACCGGTATTTCGACTGGGTTAACGACCTTTTCAATCCCAATAAGAAACATAAAGAAAGGCATCGCAAAGAGGAGTTTTATTACAAGGTCTCCGGTACGCAGCCTTACAAAAGGATCCCCAATATCACCCAGCAACGCATCGACGAGATCCTGGATAAGATCAATCAACAGGGTTATCGTTTTCTTACCGACGAGGAAAAAGACATTCTCAAACGGGCTGCAGACGAAGAAGATTTGTAACTTAGGCCATACATGGCGACATTAAGACACTTTTCCCGCCGCCTGTTCGTCATATCGAATGTCGTTGCGGTGGCCCTTTTTCTGCTGGCCTGTGCCAATTCTTTTTTGCATCCGGGCCGATGGTGGTTTATTTCGCTGCTAGGACTGGTTTTTCCGCTGTTGCTGTTGCTTGTGCTCGGTCTTTTTATCTTTGGTCTTTTCTTTCCTTCCTGCCGTCGCTGGTCTCTCTTATCGTTGGTGGCCCTGATCCTGGGCTGGCCTAATATCCATAGCTTTTGGGCTTTTCATCCCGGCGAGCATTTTCATTTTCAACAGGAAAAACCAGCCCATTCCCTGCGTGTGCTGACCTGGAATTGCCGCAGCTTTGACGAGTTCATTACCAAAAAGAAGGGGGGCTCGGGGCATCGTCCCAAAATGCTGGAGTTTATCGGTGCGCAGGATGCGGATATCGTTTGTCTTCAGGAGTTCTATAATGCCCACAAGGGGCAGGACACCAACCTCTTGTATATCCGCGATCAGCTGCATTATCCTTACAGCTACTTTTCCCGGGATGTCGCCCGTACGGACGGCACGTACGAAAGCGGGGTAGTTATCTTTTCCAGGTATCCCATTGCCGACTCCCTCATCATGCGCTATCCTCAGCAGAGTGGGATGCGGACCACCGAGAGTCTTATTGCCGCCGATGTTAAAGTAGGTAACGATACGATAAGGGTATTTACGACGCATTTGCAATCCGTCCTGTTCAAATCCAAGGATTTCCGTGATATCCAGATCATCAAGAATGTGGATGACAGTATCCTGGCGGCATCGCGTTCCATCGTCAAAAAGCTCCGCTATGCCTTTCGTCAACGGGGGGACCAGGCCGAGGCGGTTCGGGCGCAGCTGGATAAAAGCCCCTATCCCGCCCTGATATGCGGTGATTTCAATGATGTGCCCAATTCTTATACCTATTTCACCATTCGTGGCAACTGGAGGGATGCCTATATTTCAAAGGGCTTTGGTATTGGCCGGACTTACGTGCATATATCTCCCACGCTGCGGATTGACTACATTCTGGCGGATCCTCGGCTGTCCGTGCTGCAATGCAGGAAATTTTCCCTTCCTTATTCGGATCATAATCCGGTGATGGCGGATCTGGCGTTGCCCTAAGCGGACCGCAGGGCTGTTGGCTGAAGGCCCATCATTAGCGGTCCTGCAGAGACAGACTATTTTTCCTGAAAACTATACCTGCAGAACATACGGTCCGGGGCATCGAGCTGCGAGCCTTGGTCCGGGTTGGGAGCGTGCTGTCGGGGGCCGGCCGGTCTTTGTTCGGGAGGCGAGCCTTGACGTGGTGCAACCAGGCTACTAATCGAGTGCGGTCCAGCCATTGGCCAATCCTGGTGCGGCCAGCCTGCCATGGAATGACATTCTCCGAGACCTTTGAAAAGACATTAATGACCGAGGTAAATATGCTATCTTCGGGGGTTCGGAGACCGCCGGTTCAAAAAGTCCGCCGGCCCGGCCAATCGATATGAGCGCATCAGTATTAAAAGTTTTCAATTCTTATACGCGGAAGAAGGAAGAGTTCATCCCCATCACACCGGGTCATGTGGGTATGTATGTCTGTGGTCCTACGGTGAGCGGGGAGAGTCATCTCGGTCATGCCCGTCCTTTTATAACGTTTGATTTTATTTATCGTTATTTACTCCATCTGGGGTATAAGGTGCGGTATGTCAGGAATATTACGGATGCCGGCCACTTCGAAGAAGAGGGCCGCGAGGCAGAAGATAAGATCGCCAAAAAGGCTGTCCTCGAAAAGCTGGAGCCGATGGAGCTGGTCCAGAAATACACTAATCTCTTTCATTGGGCCATGCACCGGTTCAATAATCTGGACCCCAGCATCGAGCCCACTGCCACGGGGCATATTGTAGAGCAGATCGGCATGATCGAAAAGATCCTCGAGGAGGGATATGCGTATGTGGTGGGTGGGTCTGTCTATTTCGACGTAAAAAAATATGCCGCGCATTATCCATATGGCAAGCTCAGCGGAAGGATCCTGGACGACCTGCTGGAGACTACCCGTGATCTGGATGGACAGGACGAAAAACGCAACCGGCAGGATTTCGCGCTTTGGAAGGCCGCTCCAGAAGAACATATCATGCGCTGGAAGAGTCCCTGGGGCGAGGGTTTCCCTGGCTGGCACATAGAGTGTTCGGCCATGAGCACCAAATATCTGGGTGGCGAGTTCGACATACATGGGGGTGGGATGGATCTTCAGTTCCCCCATCATGAGAGTGAGATCGCGCAGAGCACTATTTGCAACAAGCATGTTCCCGCACGTTATTGGCTCCATAACAACATGATCACCCTCAACGGGAAAAAAATGGGTAAGAGTTATGGCAACCAGATCATGCTGACACAGATGTTCTCGGGTAACCATCCTTTGCTGCAGCAGGGGTATTCGCCGATGACCATACGCTTTTTTATCCTGCAGACGCATTATCGCAGCACGCTGGATTTTAGCAATGAGGCCCTTCAGGCGGCTGAGAAAGGATTGAAGCGACTGTGGGAGGCGTATGAGGTGTTGAAGAAGCTGGAACCCGCCCCGGGTGCAGGTACGGATGAGGAGCTGATGAGGAAGGTGAACAAGCTGCTGGAGGAGTTCGATGAGTTCATGAATGACGACTTCAATACGGCCAAGGTGCTGGCGAATATGTTCGAACTGACGCCCGTGATCAATTCCATCAAGAGCGGACATATTGCTCCGGATGCGTTGTCGGCACGGGTATTGGAGCGGCTGAAACAATATTTCCATGTCTATCTGGAAGATATATTCGGACTGAAGGATGAGAGCGCCGCGGATGATAATAAGCTCACGGGTGTAGTGGATCTGCTGATCGATATTCGCAAGGATGCCCGTCAGCGGAAGGATTATGCTACGTCGGACAAGATCCGTAATCAGCTGCTTCAGCTGGGGATCGTGTTGAAGGATGAGAAGGATGGGGGGGTGAGTTATACGTTTAGCTGAGTACGGA
>DASZWE010000395.1:0-4337 GCA_035546735.1 Puia sp. | reverse complement strand
ATCGCGTAACCTTCGAGCGAGCTCAGCAATACCCTGCGCAAGGCATTACCGATGGTGACACCATACCCCGGCTCTAAAGGACGAAATTCGAATTGAGCTTCGAAATCAGTCGCTTTTTGAAGAATGATTTTGTCTGGTTTCTGGAAATTTAAAATGGCCATATTTAAAATTTCGATTTAACTGTTAATTGAAAGCAAATCACAACTTGAAAGCAAATCTTTACTTGGAATACAATTCAACAATCAACTGCTCCTTAATGTTCTCCGGCACACTCTCACGCTCAGGGTAAGCGATGAAAGTACCCTTGAATTCGGATTCGGACCAGTCCAGCCAGTTGAATTTGGCATTCTTGCCACGGATCTGGCTGGTAATGCCCGTATTACCCTGTGTGCTTTCCTTGATGCTGATGATATCACCGGGCTTCAGCTGGAAAGAGGGTACATTGACGATCTCTCCGTTGACAGTGATATGCTTGTGGGTAACCAGCTGACGGGCAGCAGGACGGGAAGGAGCTACACCCAGACGAAATACCGTGTTGTCCAGACGCGCTTCCAGCAGCTTGATCAGGTTCTCACCCGTAACGCCTTTACGACGTACAGCCTCTTCAAACGTCTTGCGGAACTGACGCTCCAATACCCCGTAGGTATATTTTGCTTTTTGCTTTTCTTTCAGCTGCAGAGCGTACTCACCCAGCGTCTTTCTCTTGCGGGTGGGCCCGTGCTGACCGGGAGGATTACTGTTCTTTGTTAAATACTTTCCATTACCTAAGATAGGCTCACCGAAAATACGGGAGATTTTGGTCTTCGGACCTCTGTAACGTGCCATAATTTGATTGTTAGATTTTTAAGTTCCCGGATAAGATTATCTAAAAATCTTAAAATTGAATCTTACCCAGCTTTATACAATTTATTTCACTCCCACCCTTATCGGGTGGCTCCGGATTAAACCCTACGTTTCTTGGGAGGACGGCAGCCATTGTGAGGCAGCGGTGTCACATCCTTGATCATCACTACTTCGATACCGCTGTTGGCCAGGGCGCGGATCGCGCTTTCACGACCGGAACCGGGCCCTTTAACAAATACATCCACTTTCTTCAGTCCGGCGTCCAAAGCTGTTTTGGCGGCATCGGAAGATGCCATCTGCGCAGCATAGGGAGTGTTCTTCTTGGAACCCTTGAAGCCCATCTTGCCGGCGCTGCTCCAGGAAATTACCTGGCCATTCTTGTTCGTGAGACTGATGATGATGTTGTTAAAGCTGGCAACGATATGTGCATCGCCATAAATGTCCACCTTTACAACTCTTTTCTTCGCAGCGACTTTTGCGCTGGGTGCTTGTGCTTTTGCCATGTTGTCAAATAAAAGGTAATCTTTAATTTTTTAAGACCAGCCCCGATCGGAGCCCGGATCAACCCTCCTCCTGCACCTGGTATCCGTAGTTGATCCTTCAAATGGTGCATTATGTAATAATGCTGCAACCTGCCGATGGCAGGTTGCAGCTATAACTTACTATTTCTTGGCTACTTTCTTCTTGCCGGCAACTGTCTTACGTTTGCCCTTACGCGTACGACTGTTGGTCCTGGTACGCTGACCACGGACGGGCAGACCCTTACGATGACGTAACCCGCGATAGCAGGCAATATCCAACAGGCGCTTGATGCTCATCTGCACCTCGCTGCGAAGCGCACCTTCCACCTTGAACTCATTGGTAATGATGTTACGGATGGAATTCAGCTCCTCGTCATTCCACTCATGCACCTTCTTGTCAAAGCTGATGCCTGCCTTGTTCAGGATATATTGGGCAGTGCTGCGGCCAATACCGAATATATAGGTAAGTCCGATCTCCCCTCTTTTGTTTTTTGGTAAGTCTACACCGGCAATACGAGCCATAATTTATTTCTGTTTATTATTCACTAACTATTTATCGGGCACACGGCCGCAAATTATCCTTGTCTCTGCTTAAAACGAGGATTTTTCTTGTTGATAACATACAGCTTCCCCTTTCTCCTCACGATCTTACAATCGGCGCTGCGCTTCTTAATGGATGCACGAACTTTCATAACTATATTATTTGTATCTGAATATAATTCTACCCCTTGTCAAATCATAAGGACTCATCTCCACCCCCACCTTATCACCCGGCAGGATGCGGATATAGTTCATTCTCATTTTCCCTGAGATGGTAGCCAGGATCTCATGCCCATTTTCCAACTTTACCTTGAACATAGCATTAGATAAGGCCTCTATGATCGTACCATCTTGTTTAATGAGTGCTTGTTTAGCCATACAGATTTTGGGAGCGCAAAGATAGGAATAATTTAATTTGGATCAAAATAATGCTAAAACATAATTTTTTGATACAAAACAATCCAGGAGGCTTCGATACGGACCTGGTCAAAAAGAGCCTCCTGCCCGTTTTGCGGACATTTTTAGTTTAAAATAGAAAGATCCCGGGAAAAAGCCTCCTAAGAGGCCTGAATACCTTGGGGCCTTACCAGCTCCACCTTCGTCATCTGGCGGTAATGGTTTTGTAATTCATGTACATACAGCGGCTGGGTGATGTGACGCCTGTCCTCCCTGTACCACATCTCAAAATGAGAGAAATCGCCCGGCGTGGCCAAAAGGATCCGGAAAGGCCCTCTTTTGTATTTGATGCCGGTCTCATAGACCTCCTTCTCAAATCCCATAAGCATTAACTGATTGTCATCCAACGGGATAGGATATAATTGATCCGTGGTATACCAGAAGTCCTGCACGCTGGTCTGCACACAGGCCATCTTGTCCGGTTCATTAAGACCGATCACTTCACCCTCAGAACGCTGGCCTTCAAAATCGGCCAGCACATAGTCTCCAACTTTTAGTTCATGATATCTGATCATACGGCAATCGTTTTTTTGATTAGATCCTAATTTACGTCTTTTTGAGGGTAAATCACAATAACATCAGTCCACTAATTTCAAAGCCGCCAACTGACTGTTTATGAAGACGATCTCCTCCGGCGTCAACTTTACGTCGATAGCCCTGGCATTCTGCACCGCCTGCGCAGCATCCCTCGCCCCCACCAACGCAATCGTAATGCCCGGACGCTCAAGGGTCCAGCGTATCACCAATTGGGCCAGTGTCGCGGACTTCGACTCACCCAAAGGACGTAATTTATCCAGAAAAGCGTTGATAATCACTATATTATCCGGCTTATAAAACTTACTCCCCACCCGGGTATCCCCTTCCCCAAAGGAGTGCCCCGGCCTGATCTTGCCAGTCAGCAACCCCCGCTGTAAGGGGCTATACGCCAGGATCGCCTTCTTATGCTCTATACACCAGGGCACCAGGTCCTCCTCGATGTCCCTGTTCACCATGCTGAACGGCACCTGGTCGGACGCCAGGCTCAGCGTCTCTTCCGCCTCCTTCATCAATGCCACATTGTAATTGCAAACCCCTGCCGCCCTTATTTTCCCCTGCTTTAACAAGACCCCCACAGCCTCCATGGTCTCCGATACGGCTGTCGTACTGTCGGGCCAGTGTATCTGGTACAGATCGATATAGTCGGTTCGCAGACGCCGCAGACTGTCTTCACATTCTTTGATAATACCGTCTTTGCCGGCATACTTATATATTTCCAATGGATGGCCATTATTATCCTGGCTCTTGAAGCCAAACTCACCCTTCTTTTCGTCCCATCGCATCCCAAACTTGGTCATGATCTGCACCCTGTCTCTCGATATCCCCTCCAGCGCCTCCCCGACAATCTCCTCGCTAAGCCCCTGCCCATATATGGGCGCCGTATCGATAGATGTCACCCCCTGATCATAAGAAGCGCGAATCGCCTCCACCGCATCCTTCCTCTCAGCCCCGCCCCACATCCAGCCCCCAATAGCCCATGCCCCGAACGTAATGGCAGATGCGGATAGCTTCGATTCACCTAATTGCCTGTATTCCATAATCGTATTTTTTTTAGGCAACAAAGGTAAACAACAACGCCAGCAGGGCTGATTACTTACATTATAATGAGTGCACCTTCACCCCCGCAGACCAGGTGGAAACCACCCTGGTTTGCAGCACCTCATCCCATGACACCTTCATCAGATCTTTATCAAGAACAATAAAATCCGCTTTTTTGCCCGGTTCGATGCTCCCTATCTCCTTTTCCAGGCAATCGGCCCTGGCCGCCCAGATGGTCATACCACGAATAGTCTCCTCCCTGCTAAGCGCATTCTCGGGCTGAAATCCCCCCGTCGGCGACCCTTTGGCGTCCACCCGGAAGACGGCTGCTAAAAAGGTCTTAAAAGGGCTTATATCCTCTACAGGGAAGTCCGTGCCCAACGGTATCCACCCATTCTGCTG
>DASZWE010000394.1:0-3258 GCA_035546735.1 Puia sp. | reverse complement strand
GGACACCGACCCTTCCACGGATCAGTCGTTGAGCGTCTCGGGGGGAAGTGATAAGGCGACCTACTATCTGTCCGGTCACTACGCCGCTCAGAAGGGGTTGTTCCGGTATAGCCCGGACCATTATAAGATGTACAATATTCGCAGCCGCGGTACGGTGGATCCCTTCCCCTGGCTGAAGCTGGAAGATAACCTTCAGTATTCGAAGACAACGTATTTTTTTCCTTTGATCAACCACGCCGACCCTGTTACGCCTATCTGGAGGAGGATCTCGGATGAGTTCTTCCCGGTGGCGATGCTTTTCAACCCGGATGGCACTCTGACGCAGAATGCTGCCATCACGCTGGGTTCTTTTGTCTCCGGTAACAATTATTCCAACCAGGGAACGAATTATATCAGCAATACGGCCGGATTTACGGCGAAGTTCCTGAAGGACCGATTGCATGTCCACGGCGATCTGACGCTGGCTTATACCAATTACCTGGAGACACAGCTTTTTACCCCCGTGCCTTATGAGGTGCATCCAGGCGTCGGGCTGGAGATGGGGGATAGCCGGATGAATGAGCAAAATAATACCACCAACTACACGGGAACCAATCTCTATGCCGACTATGAGCAGCATTTCGGGAAGCATTATTTCAAGGGGCTGGTGGGGTATAACTATGAGCATTCGCTGCTGAAGTCCAGGTATGTTCAGCGGTATGGTCTGATCAATGACGATCTGCCGGATTTTTCCCTTATCGACGGGCAGGCGTTTACGCTGACGGGTGGTGGTAGTGAATGGAAGACGCTGGGAGGTTTCTTCCGACTGAACTACAACTATGATCAGCGGTATCTGCTGGAAATAGACGGTCGTTATGACGGTTCCTCGAAATTCCCTGAAGACCAGCAATACGGCTTTTTCCCATCGGCATCGGCCGGCTGGCGTGTGTCGCAGGAAAAATTCTGGAATGTATCGCCGGATCTTGTTTCCGACCTGAAGCTGCGGGCGTCTTATGGCAGTCTGGGCAATGGGAATGTATCGCCTTACCAGTTCCTGGCTACCATGCCGGTGTCCAAGCTGGGTATGATGCTGAACGGTATCGTTCCCGACGCTACGCATTCGCCGAATGTGATCCCCAATGGGCTGACCTGGGAGCGGTCCAATACGGTGGATGCCGGCGTGGACGCCAGCTTCCTGAATGGCAGGCTGAGTGCGAGCTTTGACTGGTATACGCGCCGGACGACGAATATGTTTACGGTGGGGCTGCCATTGCCTGCCGTATTTGGGGCCAGCGTTCCCAAGGGCAACTATGCGGATCTCAGTACAAGGGGATGGGAGCTGAATCTTACCTATCGGGGGCAGACGGGTGGCGGCAGCAATCCTCTCCGCTACTCGGTGCGTGTGATCCTTTCGAACAATGTGTCCTATATCACGAAGTATAACAATCCCAACAAGCTCATCAATACCTATTACAAGGGTATGAAGGTGGGGGATATGTGGGGTTATGTGAATGAAGGTTATTTCGCCGATGCGGATGATATCGCCAAGCATGCCAGCCAGACGCTGATCCGTGTGTCCAGCGCGAATCTTCCGTTGCCGGGGGATATGAAGATCATCGGCAACAGTTCGCCCAGGCTTCCTTTCGGGATCAACCTGGGGGCCGACTGGCACAATTTCTTCTTTTCCGCCTTTTTCCAGGGCATCTGGAGGCGGGACTGGTGGCCGGGTACGGATGCTTCGCTGTTCTGGGGGCAATACAACCGGCCGTATAGCTGGATGCCGGAGGATGTGCTGAAGAATGAATGGAGTCCCAGCAATCCTAATGGGTATTTCCCGAGGCTGAGAGGGTATGTCGCGTTGAACTCGAACGCCGAGCTGGTGGTGCAGCAGTCGAAATATGTACAGAACACGGGCTATATCCGACTTAAGAACCTTTCGCTGGGATATAGTCTGCCGGCCTCCCTGATCCAGCGGGCGGGTATGAGCAGCGCCAAGCTGTATCTCACGGGGCAGAACCTTTGGGTATGGAGCCCCATGTACAAGATCATCAAGACGATGGACCCGGAGGTGATCGATGGTTCCGATCCCGACTTTACGGCCAATGCGGGTAACGGGATGGATTATCCCATGCTGATATCCTTTACCATTGGCCTCAACATAACTTTCTAAGCGAAAAAATCCTTCAACATGAAAAGAGTATTTCTATATATGGCCGGCCTGCTGATCGGCGTTGCCGGTTGTAAGAAAAATACGCTGGACCTGCAGCCTTTCGATGTATTGAATCCTACGTCCGCCTTTCGTACGGCGGATGATCTGCAGCTGTATGCTAATTCGTTTTACAATATCCTGCCACCGGCGAACACTGTCATCCGGGGGGATGCGATGAGCGATATTACCGCCACCAAGGCGGCGCCTACCTATCTGGTGCCGGGTGGTTTCGGTGCGACGATGGCCACGGGGTGGAGCTGGTCCAATCTGCGGAATGTGAACTATTTTCTGCAGCATTACCAGCAGGCCAATGTGTCGGCTACTGTCAGCAATCACTTTCAGGGTCTTGCCCGGTTCTTCCGCGCCTGGTTCTATTTCAATATGGTAAAGAAGTTCGGAGATGTGCCCTGGTATAGCAAGCCGCTGGATGTCGACGATACCACCCTTTATAAGCCACGTGATCCACGGACGCTGGTCATGGACAGTGTGCTGGCGGACCTGAACTTTGCCTGTGCCAATATCAATGCCACGAAGGATGCAACCGCTTCACAGGTGACGAAGTGGACGGCGCTGGCGTTCAAGTCACGGGTTTGTCTTTATGAAGGGACTTTTAGAAAATACCATACCGAGCTGGGGCTGGACGGTACGGCCGCACAATGGCTGAACGATGCGGTGGATGCGGCGCAGCAGGTGATGGATGGCGGCCAATACAAGATCCATGTAAATACCAGCAATGCGGCTGCGAGCTACCGGGATCTGTTTATCAATTCGACGCCATCGGCGGATGAGATCATTTTGTCCTATGTATGCAATGCGAGCCAGCAGATATTCAATGACGCCAACTGGTATTATACGAGCGCCACTTATGGGGACAGGCTAAGTCTGACGAAGAGCTTTATCGACACTTATCCGAACATCGACGGCAGCCGGTTCACCGATCAGCCGGATTTCGACACGATCACTTTTGCCAATGAGGTGCAGAACCGTGACCTGCGGCTGCAGCAGACTATCCGGATGGGGAATTACAAGCGGAGCGATGGGACGGTGGCTCCTCCCGACTTCACGTATAC
>DASZWE010000393.1:0-6209 GCA_035546735.1 Puia sp. | reverse complement strand
GGCGGAGGGTGGGGGTATATCCTTCTTTGAGGGATTGATAGGCTTTATCGGGGGAGCCGAGGCGGGCATAAAGGATGGCGAAAATAGCGTGGGTCATGGCGGGGCCTTCTCCAACACGGGGCTGGTAATAGTCCAGGTCTTTCCGGATGGCCGCGGGGTCTGTTACTTCTTTCAGGGGGTAGGCGAGGAGGTTGACGTCTGCCTGTTTGATCTTTTCTCCGTGGTAGGCGGCATGCTCTTTTGTAACGCCGTCCTCAAAGTGGAGGATGGGGATATTATCATGTACGGCCATCCAGTCGGGGTCCGGGGTGAGGCCCAGGATCTTAGCGGCGTCGGTGGCATATTGCAGGTTGGCTTTGGCAGCGGCATTGGTAAAGGCATTGTTGTCTACATTCTCGGCCCATTCGTCGGCGGCCACGACGTTGAGGATATCATAATGTCCGGGGCCGTTGCGTTCGACCCGGCTGGCCCAGAAATCTGCTGTCTCTTTCAGGATGGGGTATCCTTTTTCGCGTAGCCAGGACTTATCCTGTGTCACACAATAATAATTCCATGCGGCGATGGCCACGTCGGCCGTGATATGATGTTCGAAGGGGCCGGACAGGGCCCAGACGGGGGTCTCTTCGTTGCCGCTGGCGGCGCTTTCCCAGGGGAACATGGCGCCTTTGTAGCCGTGTTCGGCGGCATTGTGTTTGGCTGCATCGAGGCGCTGAAAGCGGTACTCCATGAGGGATGCGGCGATGCGGGGTTGAAGGAGCAGGAGGGCGGGGTACATCCAGATCTCCGTATCCCAGAAGGTGTGGCCATTGTATCCGAGTCCGCTGAGGCCCATGGGCGACAGGCTGTAGGAGGTGCCTGCCCGGGCAAAGGAATACAGGTGATAGAGCATGAGGCGTATATCGCGCTGGGTCTGGTCGTCCCCTTCTATAATGATATCGCTCTTCCACAGCTCTTCCCAGGCCTTGTTATGAAATTCTATCAGGCGGCGGCTGCCCTGGAGGGCAGCAAAGATGGTGAGGCGTTCCGCTTCGTTGAGGGGATCGTCGGTGTGGGCGGAAGTGACGGCGGAGCCGGTGATGGCAAAATGGTAGCTGGTTCCGGCTGTCAATGTCTTTTTGAATTTTTCCAGGTGCATGTTGTTGTCCCACATCTCGTGGATGACGGATGGTTCCTGTCCATGCGGCTCGTCGAACAGGAAACTGTTGGATGCAGCCATCAGCAGCCGGCCCGTGGGACTTTTGGCAGTGGAGGTGAGGAGCGAGATCCGGACGTGGGGTCTATCAATGTCATTGTAATAGTTCTCTACATCCTTTAGCATGTCGGGGGCTTCCATGACGCTGGCGGGTGTGATCTCTATATCTTTTTTGGCAGTGATGGTGACGTCTACCAGCGCCGTATAGGGGAGATTGCGGAGGCTGTACCAGGTGTAGGTGATGGAGGCTTTGTCTTTGTAATCGAAGCTGGTGGTCAGGCAGGCGTGCTTCATGTCCAGGGTCTGGTGATAATTGTTTGTTTGGTTGAAGTTGTCGATGCGCTGGCCGTCGATGTCGAGGTACATGTTGACAAAATTGAATGTCTTCAGGATATTGCTGACCCTGCCCCGGCCGTAGAGGTCGAAGGCGCCGTTGAGCACTACGTCCTTTGCCTTAAAGGGTTCGGCGGAGGATACGAGACCGATCATACCGTTGGCTACCGTGACCCCGAAATAGTGATTGGGGTCGATGTTGTCGGCCCGGATGGTCCAGGTATCGGGCTGTGCGAGGGTAACAAGCGTTGTTATGAGAAGGCTAAAGAGGAGACAGAACTTGTGCATGTGATGAACAATTTACAATCGTTGGGGGCTAATTTACACATTATTGTTTATTTTCATTCCCCGTATGAAGAAATGGATCATTGGTATTATTGCTATTGCAATCTGTTCCCTGGCATCTGTATATATTTTTATCCCGGGAAGGCTGGAGGTATCGGCGTTGGGTATGATGAAGTGCAATGCACAGGCTGTCTTCCGGCAGGTGGGGCAACGGGAGCGTTGGGCAAAATGGTGGCCGGGCGACTCGTCGGCAGAAAGTGGTCAAAAGGCTTTCCGGTATAGCGATGATGTCTACGGCATAGTTGCCAGCCACTATCCGCTGGTGGAAATATCGATCCTGCATGACGGGAGGGAGATAAAGACGAGGATGAGCGTCGTAGCCGTCGCTACACAGGATTCGTCGGCCGTCTACTGGCAGTGTTATCTGGATGCCGGAGCCAGTCCTTTGGCCCGGCTGCGTCAGTATCTTTATGGCAGGACACTGAAAGGCAATATGAACGCCATTCTTTCGAAGTTGCGGCCCTTTGTGCAGAATGAAAAGAACGTCTACGGAATGACTGTCGGCTGGGGTGGGACGCCGGATACTTTCCTGGTAGCCACCAAATCTGTATACAGAAACTATCCCAGCACACTGGATATTTACCGGCAATTGGAAAAATTAAAGCGGTATTTAGCCCGGGAGGGGGCCGTCATAAGCGGCTATCCCATGGATAATATTACGCCTTTGGGCGACAGCGGGTATCGATTGATGACTGCCATTCCGACAAAGCGTCCATTACCCGGGGAAGGGGATATTTATTTCAGCAGGCTGGTCCCCGCCAAGTTCCTTATCGCGGAAGTGAAGGGAGGAGACTACTCTGTGCGTGAGGGTTGGGCACATTTCCGGGAGTATGTAACGGATCATGAGCGCACGGTGATGGCTATTCCCTGGGAGTATCTCGTAACGGACAGGTTAGTGCAGCCAGATACTACGCAATGGTCCACCTGGCTGTATTATCCTGTATTTTAAGGTTTCCCACGGTCGCTGAACCGAATGACTGCGGCGCTGTCGTTGTTGCGGACCAGGACATAGGAAGTTGTGCCGTTGATCTGTATAGGACGGATATGACGAACCTGGCCTTTGATGGCCAATCCATTGAGGGGGGTGGCTATGAGTGAATCATGGCCCTGATTAATCAATATCGTACCGTAGTCGGCATCGTAGCGTCCCATTTGGATATTATTGTCATAAAAATTACCCACCAGTAAAATGTCCGGGAGACTGTCGTGATTGGCATCGACCACAAGCGCGTCACGGTAAGAGGACAACTGAGCTTCCCAGGGGAGGGCTTTTGCCAGGAAGTTCATGTGGCCGTCGTTGATGAAGAGCGTGTTGGAAAAATAGTTGGCGGTGAGGGTGTCGGCTTTTTGAAGCTTTTCAAGCGGAAATAAATCGGTGAGGGTAGCTTTTGCAAAGTCATCTGCGTATAGAAAGCTTTTTTTGAGGGAAGGCATTTGCTTTTCCAACTCGCTTTTGTTGGCAAAAGGCAGTTCACGGCCATCGAGGTAATAGGTGACTACCTGTTCTTTTTTCCCATTATTGTCGAAGTCATAGTGGTATAGTCGAACGGGCTGTTCGGGGGATGCATGGAGGCGGCTGTTGAGGCCGAGGTTGCCTGCGATAAGGTCTATGTCTCCGTCGCCATCGATATCGACGGGCAGCATGAAATTCCACCAGCCCGCCTTATCGGTCAGCATTTTTTTTACATAGCTGCCATCTTTTTCGAGCCATGCTATGAGTCCTCCCCATTCGGTGGAAAGGAGCAGGTCCTTATGGCCGTCCCTGTCCAGATCGAACCATTGCGCGGAGGTGACGAAACCGGCTGTGCCGAGACCGGGTGCATATTGATCTGTTACGTCATTGAACTTCCCGTTCCTGTCATTCAGCAGCAGGTAGGATCGGGGTATCTGGCCATAATCGAACGGGACGGACCTGCCGCCGATAAAAAGGTCTGGGTAGCCGTCCCCGTTAATATCACCCGCAGCTATACAGGATGCGTTCAGGAAAATATTGGCAAATGCGCCGGCCAGGAGGCTGAGATGACCTTTCCCGTCGCCGAGGTAGACCCTGGGAGTTAGCATCGGGTCTTTACCAAAGAACTCGTTGCCGCCCGGGGCTACCACGAGGTCTGGGTTTCCGTCCTTATTGACATCAGTCCAGCAGGCATCGACGTCTTCGTAGGTGCTGTCCATCTCCAGCGCCTGCTGGGGGGTGCGTATAAATTTGCCGGAAGCCGTTTGCAGGAAAACAGCGCTTTTTTTCCATTTGCTGGAGCCTACGAACAGGTCCTCCAGGCCGTCCTTATTGATGTCCGCTATAGCCAAGGCCGGGCCTTCGGTGGAAAGCATATGCGGAATGAGAGGTTCACGGTCGAACTCGTGGAAATCGTTCTCTTCGTGCCGCCATAGGAGGTCTGTGGCATGCGTGATATCTTCCATCGGGCGGGCGGGGTTTTTCCAGTGGTTTGTCAGGATCGTATAATCAAACAGGGGCAGGCCTTTTTTGTAGGTGCAGGTGATCTTTTGGGTATGAGTGGAAAGATCGATGCGCTGGCAGGTATTATCGGGCCAGATCAGCCAGGCGGAGTCTACTCTGATATGATCGAGCCCAATGTGAATGGGGATCTCCATGCTGGAGAGGAAGCCTCTTACGGGGTATTTTTCGCTGGTGATAATATGGTCGCCAGTAAAGAGTATAACTTTGGCGCCCAGGGCATTTCTGTTCTTCTCATTGCCGTGCAGGGTAATGTCTACGGAAGGCCTGGCTACTTTGTCATTTGTGGTATTCTTGTAAATAAGGGCAGGCTCGTCGATGTTGTTGACGACAATGTCCAGATCGCCGTCATTGTCCAGGTCGGCATAAACGGCCCCGTTGGAGAAGGTGGGGTGAGAGCCGTCGATGCTGTCGCTGACATCTGCGAACCGCATGGCGCCGGAGTTTCGAAAAAATTTGCTGGGGAGCTTTATCTGCGGAAATCTCTCGATCAGGCTTAGATCTTTGCTGTCGAGGCTTTTATTGCGCATTTTGTTTTGCAATTCCTGATCCGAGACAAAGTTGATATAGTCGATGTCATTTAGCCTTTTGGGTATGCCGTTGGAAATGAACAGGTCTTTGTTGCCATCGTTATCAAAATCGATCCAGAGCGGAGACCAGGACCAGTCGGTGGCGGCCACGCCGGCATAGAGGCCGACCTCGCTGAAATGACCGTTGCGTCTATTAAGCTGGAGGTTATTGCGAGTGTATTGATAGCCGTAACCAAGGCTTATTTTAAGGAAATAGGTATCCCAGGAGTCTTCGCCTTCAGACCTTTTGAGGATATAGGGGTCATAGGGCAGCATATCCATGCTGATGATCTCAGGAAAGGCGTCGTTATTGACATCGGCAACGTCTACTCCCATGGAGTACATGCTGGTATGCATTAAGCGGCTGGTCGATTCATCGGAGAAGGTGCCATCGTGTCGATTGATGTACAGGTAATCATTCTCGTGAAAGTCATTGCCGATATAAAGGTCCGGATGACCATCGAGGTCGATGTCGGATACGGCTATGCCGAGACCGAAACCGATGACGGAGCTATGGATGCCGGCCTGTCGGGTGACGTCCGTGAAATGGCCGTTGCCGTCATTGCGATACAGCCGATCGCCGGAGTAGGGGCTGGTAGCAGTCAGTTTTTGCGCACGCGGACCGAACGTTCCGTTCTGGTGTATGGAGTGGTTTAACAGGTACATGTCGAGGTCGCCATCCCCATCATAATCAAAGAAGGCCGCCTGGGTACTGAATCCTGAAAAATCCAGTCCATATTGTTCGGCTTCATCCTTATAGGTAGGTATGCCATCGGGGCCGATGCCCTGGCAGACCAGCAATTGATTGCGTGATGTGTGCAGGCCTGTCAACTGGCCTACTTTACAAATATAGATATCAAGAAGTCCGTCATTGTTGATATCCACGACGGAGACACCTGTGGACCAGCCGCCATGGGCGGGAATGTGTGCGGATGCCGTCACATCCTTAAAATGCATTCCGCCCATATTGAGATAGAGCCTGTTATTTTCCTGATTGGCGGCAAAGAACAGGTCGATGCGACCGTCGTTGTTGAAATCACCGGCTCCTACGCCACCACCGTTGTAATAGTACATGTAGTCGAATACATTGAATGTATTGTCGGGATGCAGGGTATTACTGAAATCGATGCCGGTGACCGACTGGGGGAGCACTTCGAATATAGGGTCGGATAAATGATGCCGGCAGGCGGAAAAGCACAGCATGATAAGACAAAGCAGGAGAGATATAGAGCGCGGGAGCTGTTTCATAAGGGGCGGGGATCGGTCTTTATTGGCTTATTGATACTAAACAGGGACG
>DASZWE010000392.1:0-8603 GCA_035546735.1 Puia sp. | reverse complement strand
ACTTGAGCTGTGCGTTCGTGAAGCCGGTGATGATGCTATCGGGGGTGGATGGGAGGAGCTTGCCAGACAGCCACCAATATCTTCCTCTTGTGACCATCTGTTCGATCATGGGACGGCCGTCGCTGCTGTCGGGAAAGATATCCTGTGCAAGTACGGTGATACAGTTGGACGTGATGTATTGGGGTTCAAATCTGCGGGAGATATAAACGGGGTACATGTCCTGTCCCTTGCCGCTGAGATAAAAGGAGAAATTTTTGCCGGCATAGGATTGCAGGCCGATGGCAAGCGCATATCTTGTAATGGCCACGCCGGGTGCATCGAAGGGGCCGATGTAGGTCACCACCTTCTGGGGAAGGGGGTAATGCGGGAAATAATATTTTATAAAGCGAAAGCCTTCGGTAAGCTCTTTTTCCAGCCAATGGAGGTCGGGATATTTTTTTTCCAGCGAATCCTTTACAGGCAGATAGCTTACAAGGAACTGCCGGCTGGCGGTCAGGGCTATGGTATTCGTGTCGGAGGAAGGAGGCACACCGAGAATATTGTATAGAAAATCGGGGAGGAAATAAGGGTAGTCCTTGTCGAGCCTGTCAAGACCGGGTTCGATGTGATTAGAGTCGAGGGAGAACCAGGCGGTGTCAAAGCGGATGATCTGTACGGGCTTTATGTTTACGCCGGAGACGTCGGGACCATTGCCGCCGCAGGAGGTTAGTAAAAAACTGAAAATGAGGGCGATCCCAAAAAGGGATAGATTGCGTCTGCGGGGGAAGGGCTGGTGAGGAGCGTTGACAGTCATGAGGGAATGGTTCTTCATACTGCGAAATAACGTGAATACCATGATATTAGTGTAATTTTACGGTATGAAGATCGCATTGGCCCAACAAAATTATCACATCGGGAACTTTGAGGAAAACACCCGTAAGATCATCGAAGCCATCCGGCAGGCCAAAACGTCGGGCGCCGACCTGGTGGTATTTTCTGAGCTTTGCGTTTGCGGCTATCCTCCGAGGGACTTTTTGGAGTTTGATGATTTCATAGCACAATGCTATAATAATCTGGGGCGGATAAAGGAGGAGGCGGATACGATCGGGGTCATCGTAGGCGCGCCGGCGCGCAATACGGCTCTGCAGGGAAAGGGCCTTTTTAATGCGGCCTGGCTCCTTTATGAAAAAGAGGTTAAGGGTGTTGCGCACAAGACCTGTCTTCCTACCTACGATGTATTTGATGAATACCGCTATTTCGAGCCGGCCTATGAGTGGAAGGTGATCCCTTTTAAAGGGAAAAAGATCGCGCTTACTATCTGTGAGGATATCTGGAACCTGGGAAATAATCCCTTGTACAGGGTTTGTCCCATGGATCAGCTGATAGGACAGTCGCCGGACCTGATCATCAATATCTCGGCCAGTCCTTTCGACTACGATCATGATGAGGACAGGAAGGAAGTGGTAAGACAGAATGTAGAAAAGTACAAGCTGCCGTTGTACTACTGCAATGCGGTGGGGTCACAGACGGAGATCGTCTTTGATGGGGGCAGTCTGGTGTACGACGCAAAGGGCAAACTCATAAAAGAAATGAAATATTTTGAAGAGGACTGGGCTGTCGTGGAGCTGCCTGCTCCGGTGCCGCCTCTTTTTGAAGAGATATTGCCAGGGTTCTCCATTCCCATCCATGAGGAGGACGCGGGGGAAGATCTGTCGGTGCCTACGGGTAAGGGGACGGCGACCAGTGGAGGTGAAACGCAGCGTACGAGGGCGGCCAAAAAAGAGGGTGTGGAACCTGCTGTGTTTGACAAGGAGATGCGAGTGTCCAAATTGAAGGACCCGGAGAAGGTGGTGGAGTACCTGGTGGATGTGGAAAATATCCGGGAGATATACCAGGCGCTGATCCTGGGCATACGGGATTATTTTTCGAAGATGGGTTTTAAAAAGGCGATCATAGCCAGCAGCGGCGGGATCGACAGCGCGGTGACACTGGCTCTGGCCTGTGAGGCGTTGGGAAAAGAGAATGTACGGGCGATATTGTTGCCTTCGCCTTATTCGACGGGCCATTCCGTCAGCGATGCGGAACAGCTGTCACGCAATCTGGGTAATCCCTATGATATCATCCCTATCCGGGAAGTATATGAGTCCCTGCTGCATGCGCTGGAGCCGGTGTTCAAGGGTACTTCGTTCGGACTGGCGGAGGAGAATCTTCAGTCCCGCGCGCGGGGGAATCTCGTCATGGGCATTGCCAATAAGTTCGGCTATATCATGCTGAATACCTCCAATAAGAGTGAGCTGTCTACGGGCTATGGTACATTGTATGGCGACATGGCGGGCGGGTTGAGCGTGCTGGGCGATGTATACAAGATACAGGTATATGCGCTGGCGCGGTATATCAACCGGGATGGAGAGATCATCCCTGTCAATATTCTTGAAAAGGCTCCGTCGGCAGAGCTGCGGCCTGATCAGAAAGACAGCGACAGTCTGCCTGAGTACGACGTGCTGGACAAGGTACTTTATCAATACATCGAAAGGAGGCAGGGTCCGAAAGAGATCATCGCCATGGGTATCGACGAGGCGCTGGTAAAAAGAGTGCTGCGTCTGGTGAATACCAATGAATACAAGCGAAATCAGTTTTGTCCCATCATACGTGTGAGCTGTAAAGCCTTTGGCGTAGGGCGCCGGGTGCCTATTGTCGGGAAGTACCTGGTTTAATGCTTCATCGATAATATATACCGCAGGGAGATGCCCAAAATAGCCGTATCCTTATACACTACCAGCTGGGTACTGCTAAGGGTCTGTACGGTGACTCCGTTGACCAGTATGGAGTCGGCGTCTGATTTCAGGATAGCGGGAGTGCCGCTGCTGGGGCTCCAGGAATAGGTGGCGGTCTGCGGGTCGGAGCTGCTGCATTTGGTTGCTCCTTCATCCTCCACTACTGTGCTGTCTTTATTGAACTGAAAAGTATTATCCTTAAAACATGGCGCTAATAAAGTGTCGGCAAAATCGATCTTTCCATCTCCTGTAAGATCGAAGCCGGATGTATCATATTTCCAGACGGCCTGGGTAATGAGGGTCATATTGGAGTTGTTATTGTTGCCGCCGGAATTTTTTTTGCTACAGGCGGTCCAGATGAGCATGAAGGTCATCAGGCTGGCGGCTGTCCAGATAAGTCGTTGCATTTTGGTATAGATGATTGATTGTTAAGGAAATATTGTGGATGTAAACCATGATGCAATTTTTAGGCCAGGGGATGGAGGCGGATCAAGGGAGGAGGTCCCGGACGAGCTCTTTTCAGGGTTCTTAGTGCCGGAGGATAATGGTATAGCGTGAATGGTCGCCGCCGAGATGCTGGTCGGCATAGATAACGAGCCTGTCGTTGTTAAGGGTCTGGATCTTGTAATACTGATCCTGGAAATAAAGCACGCTGTCATTATTCTGGAAGGACCAGAAGAAGGGGAGGCTGTCAGCGTTATGATGCTTGTTCCGGGGGCGGTTTTCTTTCAGGGCGCCGGTGCCGTCCGTCCGAAAGACGATGGCATAATCTTTTTCAAAACCAATGATACGGGGGTCGAGCGCGTTGAAGCTGGCGGCGTCTTCATCTGCCGTCTCGGTATCAAAGCCGGCCTTTTCGTATTTCCAGGGGGAGCTGGTGAGGAGGTCCATGTTATGATGGGACGTGCTTTGACAGCTGCCTAAAGTAAGGCTGATCGAGATTGCTAATATGGTCCATTTCGAAAGCATTCTTCACAATTTAGAACGGGCCGGAGGCTCGTTGTCCGAAGGACAGACGAAGTTTTCATTAGAAGGTAGGAGGCCTCTAAGGTTTAAAACTAAGGTCTTAGAAAGTTATTGCCTCCTATGATTAAAAACGGGTTAAAAAACCGGCATCCAGGGAACCATCCATGGGCGCGCTTAATTATAAAGACGAAGTTAGGATTTAAAAGGTTGCCCGGGTGCGGGACGGGAAAGTTTCCCAAAATGGAACGGTATAAAAAAGCCGCCCATACAGGCGGCTTTTGGAAGGTAAAAAAATTGCCGGTTTATTGTTTGGTAAGTGTGGTAGTGCTGGTGCCTGTGACTCCCCCGGAACTTCCGGTGAAGGTAAGCACGAGGGCGGTGCCATTGAAGCTTTTGATGTTCACGGTATCACCGTCCTGTATGAGGTAGCTGCCACTGATATACCATTGACCGGAGGTGCTGCCATCGGGGGTGCAGGTGGTACCGGCGTCCGTGTAGACATAAGTAGAATCCGCATTCAATGTCAGGAGATCGTCCTTTTCGCAGTCGTCGAGGTAGGGCATGTAGTCAACGGTGATGCCTCCGGATGTGACGGTGGAGGCGGTCAACTTATATGCGCCGGCGACGCTTTTCATACTGTATGATCCGCCGCTGTCCTTCTTGCTACATCCGGCGAGGAGCAGGGTCAGAAGGGATATGGCGCCTACAGCAATAAGTAATAAGGGTTTTTTCATAAATACTGGTTTGTGTTAACAAATTAAGAGCGATTCTTTAACAGTGCGGAAGGGGGCTTTATTGCCGTAGATATCATGTTTTTAGGCAACTATTTCCCCTAATGCGTGTAAAAAATCAAGTTTATGATTATCTGGCAAGCTACTTGCCTCTTGTTTCGTATTTTGCAATCCTAATATTAGAAATATGCTCTATACCGCGGAGGATATCAGACAGTTGAATAATAAGATACAATACCAGGGGGCCTTTATCGACAGGCTTAGGGATGAGGTGGGAAGGGTCATTGTGGGACAGCATCATATGCTGGACAGGTTGCTTATCGGACTGCTCAGTAATGGGCACGTTCTGCTGGAGGGTGTACCGGGCCTGGCAAAAACGCTGGCTATCAAATCGCTGTCACAGGCCATCCATGCCCAGTTCAGCCGTATTCAATTCACACCGGATCTGCTGCCGGCGGACGTCATCGGTACGATGATCTACAATCAGCAGAAGCATGAGTTTGTCGTGCGGAGGGGACCGATCTTTGCCAATTTCGTACTGGCGGATGAGATCAACCGCGCCCCGGCCAAGGTTCAGAGCGCCCTGCTGGAGGCGATGCAGGAAAGACAGGTGACCATCGGCGATACGAGCTATAAACTGGAGGAACCTTTTTTAGTATTGGCGACGCAGAATCCACTGGAACAGGAGGGCACTTATCCGCTGCCGGAAGCTCAACAAGACAGATTTATCATGAAAGTGATCGTGGATTATCCCAGCAAACAAGAGGAGCAGCTGATCATCCGTCAGAATGTGCAGGGCGCTCAGGCTCCCCGTGTGGAGCAGGTGGTATCGATGCAGGAGATCAAAGACGCGAAGGAGCTGGCCCGGCAGGTATACATGGACGAGAAAGTGGAACATTATATATTGGATATTGTATTTGCTACCAGGACGCCCGAGAAGTATAAGCTGGAAAAGCTGAAGCCCCTGATCGCGTATGGCGGCAGTCCCCGTGCAAGCATCAATCTCGCGCTGGCGGCCAAGGCTAACGCCTTCCTCAACAAGCGGGGTTATGTGATACCGGAGGATGTGCGTACCATTTCCAAGGATGTGCTGCGTCATCGTATCGGGCTCACCTATGAAGCGGAGGCGGAGAGCGTAAACGTGGAGCAGGTGATCGATGATGTATTAAAAGCAATACCCATTCCCTGACGGGTTCAGGCCTGTGGCCGGGACACGGAAAATAAGCGACTCATTATGTTGACGACGGCGGAAATATTAAAAAAGGTGCGGGAGCTGGAGATAAAGAGCAAGCGGCTGACCCGTCATCTCTTTACGGGAGAATACCACAGCGCATTCAAAGGGCGTGGTATGAGCTTTCGTGAGGTACGGGAATATGCGGCGGGAGACGACATCCGATTCATCGACTGGAATGTTTCGGCACGATTCAACCATCCTTTCAGCAAGCTGTTCGAGGAAGAGCGGGAGCTGTCGGTGATGCTGCTGGTGGATGTAAGCGCGAGCTCGTTATTCGGCACTGTACATGCCCGTAAGAAGGATGTGATCACGGAGATATGCGCGGTGCTTGCCTTTTCGGCCATCAATAACAACGATAAGGTGGGGATCATTCTCTTTAGCGACAAGATCGAAGGATATATCCCGCCTAAAAAGGGAAGGGAGCATGTGCTGTATATGGTGCGACAGCTGCTGACCACAGAACCCCGTAATAAGGGGACCAACCTGCGGGAAGCCATCCGATTCCTCAACCGAAGCGCCCGTCAGAAAAGTATCGTCTTTTTCCTCAGTGATTTTATAGAAGACCGTGGGGCGGATGGGGGTGGTGCGGGTTCGGGCAGGCCGGAGGAGCGGTTCGAGGATGCGCTGAAGGTGGCGGGCAAGAAGCACGATGTCATCGGGATCAGGGTCTACGACAAAATGGACATGGAGCTGCCGGCCATCGGGCTGATCGATGCGGAAGATTCGGAGACGGGCGCCCGTTATTGGGTGGATACGGATGACTACGTGGTGCGGACCAATTATCAACAACATTTTTTTGATCAGACGGAACGGTGTAAGGGCATTTTTCAAAGGGCCGGTTCGGACTTGCTGCACTTACGCACAGACGAAGATTACGTCAAAATATTACAACGGTTTTTTGTCGGACGTCACCGGCCGGCATAGTACATGAAAAAATCTACATTACATATACTTAGCCCCGGACGAACCAAAGGTTGGGGCCTGGCCGCCCTCCTGATGTCACTCGCAGTGGCCATACAGCTGCATGCACAGCCTCCACAACGAGGGGGGGGACATCATGCGAGCGGACCTGCTATAAAGGTGAAAGTTTCGCTGGACAAGCAGGAGATCCTTATCGGGCAGCCCTTTCATTTGCTGGTGGAAGCTTTTGTGCCGGGCAATGTGCCGCTGACGTGGCCGCCGCTGGACAGTCTTCCGCATTTCGAATGGCTGGAGAAGGGAAAGCTGGATTCCGTCAGCAGGGCGGACGAGCAGTATTACCGGCAGTATTTTACCGTCACCAGCTTCGATTCGGGCGTCTGGGTCATTCCGCAATTGTCTTTTTACTCGGGTAATAAAAAATATCTGTCCGACACGGTGATGCTCCGGGTGAACTATTCGAAGTTCGATCCCAACAAGGATTATCACGACATCAAGGACATCATCGATGTGCCGAATCCATATGCAAAGTGGGTACCCTGGGGTGTGGGGGCGTTGACGCTGATAGCGCTGGCGCTGGTGGTCTGGCTGGTGATGAAGAAGAAGCTGCTGAAGCGAACGGTGGCGGAGCCGCTGGTGATCCTCACTCCTTATGAAGAGGCGGTGCGGCAGCTGGAGGAGCTGCATAAGCAGGGGGCCGGCGCGGATGGGCAGATAAAGATATATTATACGCGTCTCAATGATATACTCCGGCTGTTTGTGTTGCGAAGGCTGGGTATTGCCAGTATGGCGGAGACGAATGAAGAGCTTATCGGGCAGCTGCGACGGCTATCTTTGGCGCGCCAGCATTTCGATGCGCTGGCGGAGACGCTGCGTATGACGGATTTTGTGAAGTTTGCTAAATATCAGCCGGGTGTGGAGGATAATGAGCGCAGCTACCAGGTGATCCGTCAGTCGGTGGATCATTTGAATGAGATAGCGGAGCCGGAAGAGGCGGGGATACCGGGGCAACCAGGGATACCGGGGCAGACCGGGAAGCCTTTGACGGGACAGGCGGGAAACCCGGGCCAGCCAGAGAAACTTCGGCCAGGCCAGTCAGAGAAACCTCAGCCAGGCCAGTCAGACAAACTTCGGCCAGGCCAGTCAGACGGGGGAAATGAATCAACATCAAAAAGCGGAGCATAGTGCTATACGATTGGTATAAAGAAATTCACTTTAGTCAGCCGGCCTTTTTCGGGTTGTTTGCCCTGGTGCCGTTGCTGATCTATTGGGAGCTGCGCAGGGCGGGGAACGCCCAGGGTACGGTTCTGATGTCTTCGGTACGTCCTTTTGCCGGTGTGCGGTCGTGGAAGAGCTTTGTCAGGCCGCTGCCTTTTATCTTCCGTATGGTGGCTCTCTGTTGTATCATCATTGCCCTGGCGCGTCCTCAGACCCGCAACGACGAGCAGCTGGTGACGGGAGAAGGCATCGATATCGTGTTGTGCCTGGATATCAGCGGCAGTATGCTGGCCCAGGACTTTACGCCCAATCGTATGGAGGCGGCCAAGAATGTGGCGGCTGAGTTCATCGACAATCGTCCTACGGACCGGATAGGGCTGGTGATATTTTCGGGAGAAAGCTTTACCATGTGTCCTTTGACGACGGACAGGATGGTGCTCAAGACGCAGTTGTCCAATGTACAGAGCGGGCTTTTGGAAGATGGTACGGCCATCGGCTCGGGCCTGGCTACGGGCGTAGACAGGCTGCGCAATTCACCGTCCAAGAGTAAAGTGATCATTCTGCTGACGGATGGAGAGAACAACGGGGGGCTCATCGATCCCAATACGGCCAAAGAGATCGCCAAGTCTGTCGGTGTGCGGGTGTATACTATCGGGATGGGTACGGAAGGTTTTGCGCCTGTGCCCATTCAGACGCCGCAGGGAGTGGTCCTTTCGAGGGAAAAGGTCAACATCGATGAAAAGCTGTTGACCCAGATAGCAAATGAGACGGGCGGCAAGTACT